>JAIXPV010000494.1 GCA_027486105.1 Runella sp.
AACAGTTAAACCTATGATAACCATGAAACGTGTAATAAATCCCTTGGCCTTTTTAGTTATAATTCTTTTTTTTAGTAGTTGTACCGTTGTGCGTCAGGGCGAAGTAGGCGTAAAACGAACCCTCGGAAAAATCAAACCTGAGCCCCTTAGGGAAGGCATAAAGGTGTTTAACCCGTTTGTGACCCGCATTATAAAAATGCCTACTCGAACCAACAATATTGAAGTACGCTTGCCTTTGCCTTCTAAGGAGGGGCTTACCGTGCAGTCTGATGTGTCTATTTTATACCGAGTGGTGGGCAGTCAGGCCCCACAAATAGTGGAAAATTTGGGTAAAAACTACGATCAGGTGGTGATACTTCCCGTTTTTCGGTCGGCAGTGGCCGATGTATCGGCTCGCTATTTTGCCAAAGATATGCATACTGGCCAACGCACTGCCATTGAGAATTCGATTCGAGAGCAAATGATGTTTCAACTCAAAGACCGTGGATTTATTGTTGAGTCCGTATTGCTGAAAAGTATCGTTTTGCCATCAGGACTAACCCAAGCAATCGAAGAAAAACTGGAGGCAGAGCAGGATTCACAGCGTATGCAGTTTGTGCTCGATAAAGAGCGCCAAGAAGCCCAGCGCCGAATCATTGAAGCTACGGGAGTTAGAGATGCCCAGAAAATAATAAATGAAGGATTGACGCCAATGCTTATTCAATTTAAGTCGATTGAAGCATTCAATAAACTGGCGACTTCTTCAAACAGTAAAGTGATCATTACCGGTGGCGGTGCCCCCCTATTGATCTCTCCAGATAAGGTAGAGTAGTAATGGCTGTAGTGACCTTAGACAGGATGAATAATTGGTTTGTCTTGTCTTTTTTTTTTTTTTTAAAATAAAGATAATCGTTTGTCAGTAGTAAATGAGTAAAATTAATTTATACTTCACACCGAGGCGCTAAGTTTTAGATAATCAACTTTTTATGCTCTTTGCGCCACTCCGACTTTGCGTGAATAAATTTGCTTAATTACTTTTTTTAAACAGTTTATAAAAAATGAAAACCTTCATTCCTAATTTATATATTGGTCTAGGCAGCGCTGTGTATGCGCTCATCAAAGTAGATGGACAATTGCATGAACTCGAATCCATAAAAGCCCGCAATGTACTGATTGAAGAACCGCACGGGGAGTTGGCGATGCAATCCTTTCAATTGCGGGAACATTATCAGACACCTGTAGAAGAAGCTTACAATTTTGCCATGCGCTGCTTCGCGTCGCATAGCAAAGAACTAGACGATACCACACGCGAATATTTTATTAGGATAATGACCGATATAGCACAAGCTGACGAGCGGGTGTCGGGGAAAGAAACGGAGTTTATACGCCGTTTCAGACGTGATATTCGCAAAGTCTAAAAAAATGCACATTGCCAAAAAGGGAGAGCATTTGTTATTGTGTATCTGGCCATAATGCTACTGATAATGCGGAGTTTTGTGGTTTTTTACCTACTTTTTTTGCACAAGGATTCAATAAATGCACTTAACCCACCAAAAATGAAAATTCAAGTTCTTCTGTACAGTTTAACCGTTTTCTTAACGGTTTATGTACAAAACAGGGCCGTGGCCCAGTCGTCAGAATCTCTGCCGATTGGCAAAGAGTACAACCAATGGGAGGAAGCTTTGAAAGCCCCTGAAAAAGTATATCGCCTTAATCTGAGCAACCAGGATATCAATGACTTCAAACGTGAATTGCCTAAGTTCATTAATTTGCGCTACTTGAGTTTACGAAATGATAAGTTGAACGGGATTCCCTCCGAAATTTTTAAACTGCAAAATTTGAGGGTATTGGATCTTGGAGGGAATACGTTTAGGGTATTGCCATCGGAATTTTCCCAACTTCAAAATTTGGAAGAGCTATACCTCGACAATGACAAGAACCTAGATTTATCTAAAAATATCAATGTATTGCGTAAACTTCCCAGGCTAAAAATTCTCCACCTAGAGAACGACGGTATCCAAAAACTACCCCGAAACATTAGAAAGTTAAGCCAACTGGAACAGTTGTATTTGGGTAATAATCAGTTGCGTGACATTCCCGTTGAAATAAAAGGGCTAAAAAAATTGAAGTATCTAGAGCTCAATCAAAATAATATACCTATTGGTGTTCCCGTAAACCAAGACTCTGGCCCTGGACTCAAAATTAAATTTTGACCGAATTGGATGTTGCTAAATGCTACAATTAATATCTGAGCTTCTAAAGTTAGGAAGACTCGGATTTCTAAGGCAATTCTAATCTTGGCCTAATATCCCTCTAAGACCAGTACCGTACTTTTGTAGTGTCAAAAGACAATAACATTAGCTAAGTATTCCAAAACATATTAATTATCATGAAATCGTTCGTTCAATCATTTATCGTTTTAGTTTTGTTAGGTTCGTCATCTGTGTTTGCGCAACATGCATCCATCAACTCACCGCACAATTATAAGCGTCCTGTTTCGCAGAAAGCGCCAGAAAGTACACCATCGTTGGTCGTTTCGTCAAATGAGCGTATCATGCCACTTGAGCTAAAAAATAACGTCCAATCGGCACACAATTATAAGCGTCAGGGAAAAACCAATTTTGCGCAAGAGGCAACGGTGGTCATGAGTGTGCCAACGATTGGACTCGAGCCCCAAAATCCGCTGGTATTACCTAATCACTACAAAAGCCAAGCTAAACCTGTACAAGTGGATGAGAGGGTAGCGCGTAAAATGCAGAAAACAAATGTGCCAGCTGATAGTTTAAGTAAGTAAAACATGCTTTATAAGGCTAATCCTTATGAAAACTCACGCAGATTGTGTGGGGAGCACCCAAAAGCACCATTTCGTTTAGATTAAGAATTGTAGTCCTTAGTTCCACCGAGAATCTTCTGGGTGGAACTTTTACATTTATGTGAATCTAAACCATTAAAGCCGTTATTTTTGGCAAAAATAAATTACCTCATTGGCGGGCAATGCAAAGCGTTTGACTTCTTCGGGGGTGAGCTCATTCATGACGAAGCGGTCTTCGGTTACTTTAAAACCGCTTTTTTCAAGACGGTTGCCATAATCACGACCAAAAAGACGAAGGTGGTCGTCCTGCCAATAGTGTTTTTCGCGCTCTTTGGGGTCGATGATGGTCGGATCTTCAAACGTCTCGGCCCTTGACCAATCTTGCGGTGATTGAATGATAGCCCAGCCGCCAGGTTTGAGCACGCGATGAAGTTCAGAC
>JAIXPV010000617.1 GCA_027486105.1 Runella sp.
AAACACAAAACGCTGAATCGCTTTTGATAGAAATCATTATCTCTCTAAATTTACCAAAAAAACAAAAGACAATGGCTGCACCGGCAACTCTCCGAAAACAACGCCTTATGTTGGATATATAGGTAATCCCTAAACAAAAAAAGCGTTGATGAGCTTCTTGAAGGCACTGGATATTGAAACAAAGCCTCGCGAACTTACGGAAGAAGAAGAGGACACTGCCCTGTATTGGGCAATGGAAGAGGGGAGAAAAGAAGGACGAGCTTCCGAAAAAGAGAAAGAAGACTTTAAAAAATGGCTTTTTCATGCCGATGTGGGTGTTTTTCCACCAACATCCTCTCGATAACCCGCCTGTGCGTTTCTACTGTTTGGGGAAAACACCAAGCAGGGCAAGCAACACCAAACAGGGCAGTAGAAATAGATTCTTAACGGTCGGTCGGTTTTAAACCAGCCGGCCGTTAACTTTGCCGTATTATGTTACAGAAAACAGCCACACTTTATCGAAATGCGTACGGCGGCATCTCCCGCGAAATCTGGCTTTTGGCCTTTGTGATGTTCATCAATCGTTCGGGTACGATGGTGATTCCCTTCATGAGCGTGTACCTGACGCAGGCGTTGCATTTTAGCTTGCCCAATGCGGGTTTGGTAGTGAGTTGTGCGGGTGCGGGAGGGATATTAGGTACGTATTTTGGCGGTAAGCTGACCGATAAAGTGGGGCATTACTACGTCCAAATGGCAAGTTTGGCATTGGGTGGCTTGATGTTTTTTGTGCTGATGCAAATGCGTACCCTCCCGTATTTGTGTATTTCTACTTTTTTGTTGAGCCTTGTGGGTGAAGCCTTTCGGCCCGCCAATTCTACGTCCATCGCGTTTTATAGCACCCCCGAAAATCGCACACGGGCGTATGCTATCAACCGTTTGGCTATCAATATCGGTTGGGCTATTGGCCCTGCGTTGGGTGGTTTTTTTGCGACGATTGGCTACCAATATTTATTCATTGCCGATGGTATCACCAATATTTCGGCGGCGGTGGTGCTGGCTTTATTGGTTAAAAATCGGGACAAAACCCACGCTGCTGAATATGACAAAGATGCGGTAACAGTGCCCGCACAATCTGCTTTTCGGGATGGCATTTACATGCGATTTGTGGTGTTTACGATTTTGTTTGCCATTGGATTTATGCAGTTTTTTAGCATTGTGCCCGTTTTTTGGAAAACTGAACTCCACGTCAACGAATTTTACATTGGTTTACTTCTCGGCTCCAACGGACTGCTGGTGGCGGCGTTTGAAATGATTTTGATTTACTACATTGAGCCGTTGCGACCCAAACTCACGTTTATCAGTTGGGGGGTACTTTTTTGCGGACTCAGCTATTTACTGTTCATTGTATTTCAGGGTTTTGCCTGGATTTTACCCCTTGCGGTCATTACCATCACAATGAGCGAAATGTTGGCCATGCCGTTCATGAATTCGTTTACGATGGAGCGTTCTACGCCCCAAAACAGAGGGCAATATTCGGCGCTGTACTCCATGTGCTACGCCATTGCGCAGGTAGCTGCCCCAGTGTTGGGCGGGCAAATTGCCGCTGCTTACGGTTATTATGCGCTTTGGGGCGTTATTATTGGGTGTATGCTGGCGGCGTTTGTGGGCTTTCGTTGGGTGCAGATGCTGATAGAACAGGAGAAACAATAGCGTGGGCGGGTTCTCAAACCCGCTTTTGGTTCGGGATGTAAGCATCCCTTGGCACAACATAAAAAAAAGCCGACCCTCTCCAAAGTCGGCATTCATTTGCAAACACTGTTTCACTTCAACACCAACCCGCGCAGGAAGATGACTTCTTTTCATTTAATTCATTTGCAAACACTGTTTCACTTCAACCCCTAGATACGAATCACGCTCGTATCTGTTGATTCTTTAATGGCGGTCGGCAGCACTGCCCACAAAACAATGTAAATCATGACGGTGGGAAAGCCTGCGGTAAAGAAGAACGCCAGCACAAACAGGATGCGAACCAGTGCGCGGTCTATCCCGAAATGATGCGCCATTCCAGCGGCAACACCCCCGATAACTGATTGATTGGCAATGCGATACAATCTGTTTGTTTCCATGGCTATTGCAGTATTTTAATGCTTTGTTGGTTATTCTTGGCTGTTTTGATGGGTCAAATGTAGGGGTGTTACTGAAACTTGCCAAGGGGATTATAACCAACGGAAAAGGGGCTTGATGAATGGATGTTTTTGAAGATGACCCGACTGATGGCCCGCAGAAATCAGTCAAATATGGCGGCCAATTCAATCGCAAAATCGGGGAAAGTGCGTGAGATAAGTGTATCTTCGTCGGTGAGGGGGTGCAGGCCAATGTAGATCCCTTCTTCGTTTAAGACGTACTGAAACACGTTACGGTCGTCGGGCTGAACGAGCCAATATTCTTTAACCCCTGCTTCTTGGTAGGCATCAAATTTTTGCTTCATTTCTTTTTTGGTATTGCCCGGCGACAGGATTTCTACCACCAAATCGGGAGCACCTACGCAGCCACGGTCGTCGAGCTTTTCGAGGTCGCAAATAACACACAAGTCGGGTTGTACTACCGTAAAGGTTTGCTTATCGCTGATTACCCCTTTTTTGGGTAGGCGCACGTCAAAAGGGGCCTGATATACTTTGCAGGGGCCTTTTTTGAAATTCTCCCAAAAGATACCCGATACATTCCAGACTATCTGCTGATGCTTGCGCGCTGGGGCAGGCGACATTTTGTAAACGTAGCCCTTAATTAGCTCCAAACGCTCCTGAAACTGCCACGTGAGGTAATCGGCGTAGCTGTATTGCTGGGTTAAGTCTAAGTCTTCAAATTTGGTGATCATGCCTTAATTTTTTACTCTTACAAAGATAGCAGGAATCCACGGTTACGGAATAATTTTAACGTTTACACAGTAACTCAGAAATAGGTTAACTTTGTAAGATAAAGTAAACCCACCATCAATTCATAGACTATGTCTTACCTAAACATAGATTCCATCAAAGAACGTACATTTGACGCCATCGTGATTGGCACGGGTATCAGCGGGGGCTGGGCCGCTAAAGAGCTGACTGGAAAAGGCTTAAAAACGCTGGTTTTGGAACGCGGGCGGGATGTAAAGCACATTACAGATTATCCAACGGCGATGAAAAACCCGTGGGAATTTCCACATTTAGGGGAGGTTCCGTTGGAGTTAAAACAAAAAAGCCCCGCTTCGAGTGGGCATTATATTTTCAAAGAGCCAACGCTGCACTTTGTAGTGAAAGATTTCGAGCACCCGTTTGTGCAAGAGAAGCCTTTTTCGTGGATGCGCGGCTATCAGGTAGGTGGGCGCTCGCTTTTGTGGGCAAGGCAAACACAGCGCTGGTCGGATTTTGATTTTGAAGGCCCCGCCCGCGACGGTTTTGCGGTCGATTGGCCTATTCGTTACGCCGATATTGCACCTTGGTACAGCTACGTCGAGAAATTTGCGGGTATTTCGGGCAACAAAGACGGATTGCCTAACCTACCCGACGGGGAGTTTTTGCCCCCGCACGAAATGAGTTGTGTCGAAAAACATTTCAGTCAGCAGGTAGCTAAAAACTATACCGATCGGCACATTATCATCGGCCGTACGGCCAACCTCACCGACCCCAAGCCTATTCACTATCAACAAGGCAGGGCTAAGTGTCAAAATCGGACGCTTTGTGAGCGCGGGTGCCCCTATGGTGGCTACTTCAGTACCAATGCGTCGACGTTGCCGTGGGCCGAAAAAACGGGCAAAATGACCCTAAAAACGCATTCGGTAGTACATTCGATTATATATGATGAGCAAAAACAACGGGCAACGGGTGTACGTGTGATAGATGCCAACACGAAAGAGATGACAGAATACTACGCCAAAATCATCTTTCTGAATGCCTCGGCTCTTAACTCCAATCTGATTCTGCTTAATTCTACCTCCAATCGTTTTCCTAATGGTTTCGGCAACGACAGCGGCGTGTTGGGAAAATACATTGGATTTCATAATTACCGTGGGCGAGTTTCTGCCGAGTATGATGGTTTTCACGATACCACCACCGAAGGCAAGCGACCTAACGGCGCTTATCTACCGCGTTTTAGAAATGTAACCAAACAAGAAACTGACTTTTTGCGGGGGTATGCCGCTTCGATTGGCTCGTCAAAAATAGGTGTTCCGACCGATGGGCTCTTTGGGGAGGAACTCAAAGACCAACTTTCCAGACCTTCCGAAGAAGGCTGGAGCATCGGAGCCAATATGATGGGAGAGGTGTTGACCAAAGAAAGCAATCATGTACGCCTCGACCCCAATCTAAAAGATGCTTGGGGAATTCCGCAATTGCGTATGTCGGTCGATTTTGATGATAACGACATGAAAATGGTGAAGGATTTTTATGAGCAATTTACCGAAATGTTCACCAAAGCAGGCTTCACCAATATCAAAACGATAGACACGAAGCGGGTGCCAGGCAACGAAAACCACGAAATGGGCGGTATCCGGATGGGCAAAGACCCCAAAACCTCGATGCTTAATAAATGGAATCAGATGCATGCCTGCAAAAATGTATTCGTGACCGACGGCGGTTGTATGACCTCTACTTCGACCCAAAATCCATCCCTGACCTACATGGCCCTGACCGCTCGGGCGGCAGATTATGCCGTGAAGGAAATGCGGAAGGGGAATTTGTGAGGATAGACTTCCATAAAATAAAATATATACCCTTGCCATAGGCTTATAGCTTATGGCTTTTTTTTTATTTATTGTCTAATGTAATTTTTCCCGATGGGGCATTTACTCCTTTTATGGGGAGCTGATTTTTACTTTTATCTTTCTTCATAACAACCGAATGTATCAAATCCATACTCCCTACTTGATTTTAGTTTCAAATGACTTCAATCGCTTATGGAGAGGAAAAATTTAACAAAACAATTGCGCGAACAACCTGTTCATCAGGCGTAGTATCATTTTATACTATTGACAAAACTAAAAACCAACAATGAAATCAGTTAAAAACACCATTCTTGCTTTTGCAGTAAGCCTGTTTGCCGTAAGTGCTATGGCGCAGGACAAAAAAGATGTAGTTGACATTGCTATCGGTTCGGCCGATCACACCACCTTGGTAGCTGCCGTAAAAGCTGCCGATTTGGTAACCACATTGAAAGGAGCGGGGCCTTTTACAGTATTCGCTCCCACCAACGCGGCATTCGCCAAGTTGCCTGCTGGAACGGTAGAGACCTTGCTCAAGCCTGCAAACAAGGCGACGTTGGCGGGTATTCTTACCTACCACGTAGTAGCTGGAAACCTTGATGCTACCAAAGTTTTGGCGGCCATCAAAGGAGGCATGGGAAAAGTTGTATTGACAACCGTGGCTGGCGGAAAATTAACGGCTTCGATTGAAGGTGGAAAAGTGATTTTGACCGACGAAAAAGGCGGGAAAGCAACCGTAACGGCTACTGATTTGAAAGGTAGCAACGGCGTGATTCACGTGATTGATACGGTAGTAATGCCAAAGTAAACAAGCGCGGACTAACAGTCTACACCACTGGGCGACAAGCATGGGTAATTTATCCGTGCATGTCGCCCACTTTTTTGTTAAAGTCACCTTCGGCCTGGTAGGGGTATTTTCGTCTTATTTTTCTATTTTTACTCCCAGCTCTTTCATCAACGAATCTCTGCTTCCTCATGCTTCTTAACAAACGCCAATTTCTTCAATCGCTGACTGGGTTAGCGGCTTTGCCTTCCGTCCACATTGATGCGCTGTTGCCTGCCATTGCTTCCCACACACCTGAGCAAGTGGCTCAAAACGAAGCTTTTTGGGGGGAATTGCGGAAAGGTTTTACGGTAACGAAAGATTTTATTCATCTCGAAAACGGCTATTATGTATTAGCGTCCAATGAAGTATTGGAGTCGTATATTCAGCACATTCGCGACATCAATCCCATTTCGTCTTACTACATGCGGACGCGGCAGTTTGATGATAAATTGGCGGTGTGCAAACAATTGGCCGAGTTGGTGGGAGCGTCGCACGAAGAAGTGATCATAACCCGCAATACGACCGAGTCTTTGGATACAATCATTTCGGGAATCGACTGGAAAGCGGGCGATGAAGTAGTCATGGCGTTGCAGGATTACGGCGCGATGATTGATATGTTTAAACAGCAGGCGCGTCGTTATGGTATTGTCAACAAAATCATATCGGTGCCCAATCATCCCAAATCGGATGAAGAAATTGTAGAACTGTACGCGCAGGCCATTACGCACAAAACACGTCTGTTGATGGTGTGTCACATCATCAATATTACGGGACAGATTTTACCAGTGCAAAAAATTGCGGATATGGCCCACGCCAAGGGGGGTGAGGTAATGGTAGATGGTGCTCACGCCATTGGACATTTTGATTTTAAGATTCCCGACCTGCACTGCGATTATTACGGCAGCAGCCTGCACAAGTGGCTGGGGTGTCCGCTCGGTGCGGGCTTATTGTACGTCAACAAAGATAAGATAAAGAAGATTTGGCCGCTGATTGGCGAAACAGGCTACGCCGATGATGATATTCGTAAACTGAATCATACTGGCACGCACCCCGTACATACCGACTTAGCATTGGCGGATGCTATTAAATTCCACCAAAAAATCGGCATTCAGCGCAAAGAAGCGCGCCTTCGCTATCTACAAAGTTATTGGACCTCGCAGGTGAGAAACCATCCAGGTATTGTGGTCAATACCCCTGCCGACCCCAAACGCCACGGAGCTATCGCCAACGTGGGAGTAACCAACCTCAGACCCGCTGACCTCGCCAAAACGCTCCTAGAAAAATACAAAATCTGGACCGTCGCCATCGACTACGCGAACGTCCACGGTGTACGCGTGACCCCGCACATATTCACCACTACCGAGGAGTTGGATACGTTTGTGAAAGCGTTGAAGGAATTGGCGGCTTGATTTTCTACTTCACCTCAAAAAAATCCCCTTTCTTCCAAGTGGGCCTTGCGGGGTTTTGGGCAATCAGATACCCAATCAAAAAATTAAGTTGGGCGTATTTGCGGCCTGCCGACCAGTAAAACGTACCATCATTGAAGTTATCGGCGGTTTTATGATAAGTGGCTTCACGCCATTTTTTGACCGATTCTAGCAAATTAAAGTTTGGTAATGAAGTTTTGCTACCGTATTTGACGTGCAACGCTGGAATTCCTGCTCGTACGAAACTGTATTGGTCACTGCGCACAAAACGCCCCTCTTTGGGCTCTAAATCGGGTTCAACACCCAATTTGAGGGCTTTTGCAGCCTGAGCTACCACCGTCGATAAGCTGCTGTGCTCCGCACCTAAGGCCGAAATGGATTCCAACGGGGCAATGATGGTGGGCATATCGGTATTTACATTCGCGACCATCGTCGCTTTGGGTACCGTAGGATGGGCCGCAAAATAGGCCGAGCCGAGCAGCCCCATTTCTTCGGCCGTGACAATCACAAAAAGCACCGAGCGCTTGGGCTTTTCCTTCAGACGGGTGTACGTACGGGCCATTTCCAGACTACACGCCACGCCCGAGGCGTTGTCGTGCGCACCGTTATAAATGGAATCGCCGTTGACCGCTTTCCCGATGCCAAGGTGGTCTAAGTGGGCGGTATGAACTACGTATTCATTCTTAAGTTGGGCGTCGCTGCCATCTATTTTTCCAATGATATTATAGCTTACGAAGTCTTCGTGTTGAGTCGTATAGCTTGATTGAAGGGTGGACGTAAGAGGAATGCTCACGTTTTCGCCGCGTTCCATCCGTTGTCCGATTTTTTCAAAATCCAGCCCTTCGGCCTTTAACAGGTCGCTTAACATTTTTACCGAAATCACCCCCGCAATTTGTAATGGCAACCCACGGTGTGAAATAGAACCAACCACTTTTCCTTGCTCATCCATTGAAGCGGTTTGTCCGGCAGAAATCAGGGTGCTGCCTTGGGCTTTAAATTGGACCGCGCTGGTAGCGTAGTTGCAAGTTATAATGCCGATAGCTCCGTTTTTTATGGCATATTCTTGGGTGGTGGCGGCGTAGTTGAGGTGCAGCTTTACATTGGCCGCGAGGCTATCTGGTACTTTTTTCATGACTACGACTACCTTGCCCTTTACGTCAATATTTTCATAGTCCTTAAAACCCATTTCGGGTCTATCAAACCCCGCGCCCACAAACACCATCGGGGCTGAAAGCTCGACCGAAGTTTTTTCGGGATGTGGAAACACCAGGAATTCGGTACCGTATTCTAAGGTTTTTGTCTCGCCAGTTTTCAGGTTCATGCGCAGCGCTAAACCTTCTTTTTTAAGAATGGACTTCCGCAAAATTACTTTTTGGGTATAGCCGTTCCCTTCTCCTGCGGGCTGTAGCCCGATGGCTTTGAATTGGTTGGTTACATAGTCTACCGCCAATTGGTAACCTTCTTGCCCTGGCATGCGTCCTTTTAATTTATCATCGGCCAAATACGCTACATGGGCTTTGATTTGATTGGAATCAAGTTGATTAAGTGCTTTTTTTAGCTTTCGGTTGGTAACTCCTTGTGAATGAACGAATAATGGGAGAAAAATAAAAAGTAAAAGTTTCTTCATTTTTGGGTGTTTTTGGGGAAATTGTCAGCCTGCAAAAATAGACTATTTGCGGACTATCTCATGAAAATCACCGCATTAATGAACCTTCCAGCGCGATAATTTGCTACCCTTAGACTTGGGCTTTACGTACAATTGATGTACTTTGCGTAAGTAGCGAAGCAAAAACAGCCCTTGGCGTGGGCTTCGCAATCAACCATTGATTTATTGAAGTCAGATGAATTTTGAAGATTTTAACCTCAATCGCCAACTGCTCAATGCGATTGCCGATGCGGGGTATGAGGTGCCGTCGCCCATTCAGGAACAGGCAATTCCGCTAGTTTTGGAAGGACATGATGTGCTTGGAATTGCGCAGACTGGCACAGGAAAGACCGCCGCGTATGTATTGCCGTTATTGATGCGTATCAAATATGCGCAGGGAATGCACCCCCGGGCGCTCATTCTTGCGCCCACGCGCGAATTGGTGATGCAGATAGGTAAGGCCCTTGGCGAATTGGCAAAATATACTGACCTGCGCTACGTCGCCATTTATGGCGGGTTGGGTCCAAAAACCCAAATTGAAGCCCTGCAAAAAGGTGTTGATATTGTAGTGGCTACGCCAGGGCGATTCTTGGACTTGTACTTACGTGGCGAGATTGTGGTGAAGCAGCTAACCACACTCGTGATGGATGAGGCCGACAAGATGATGGATATGGGCTTCATGCCTCAAATCAACCGAATTTTGGAAGTAATTCCCCGAAAACGGCAGAATCTGCTGTTCTCGGCTACGTTTCCTGAAAAAGTAGAACGGCTTTCGGAGAACTTTCTGGAAGGCCCTATCCGTGTGGAAGTGACGCCGCAGGCCACTACTGCCGCCCGCGTTGACCAAATCATTTATGAAGTCCCTAATTTTAGAACAAAGATTAACCTGCTCGAATTATTGGTGCAGGATGCCGCCGTTTTTGAGCGCGGTATGGTTTTTGTGCGCTCTCGCGAAAACGCCGAAAACATCTATAAATTCCTGAAACGGAAGGTAGTAACCGAAGACGAAGTACGGGTCATCCACGCCAATAAAGGCCAAAATACGCGCATCAACGCAATGGAGGCTTTTAAAGAAGGAAAAGTACGGATTTTGATTGCCACTGATGTGGCCGCCCGGGGCATTGATGTTACGCAGGTGAGTCATGTGGTAAACTTTGATGTGCCGCTGATTTACGAAGATTATGTACACCGTATTGGGCGTACGGGTCGGGCCAATCAGGAAGGCAATGCCATTACGTTTGTGACCATTGCGGATGATTATCACATTGCCAAAATTGAAAAAATCATCCGAATGACCATTCCTCGCCAGCCTTTACCAGAAGCGTTGGAAGTGCCAGAAACGCCTTTCGAAGAGCAACAAGCCCTGTTGCGGGAGTTGGATGAGCAGCGACGCAAAGATGATCCAACTTTTAAGGGGGCATTTCATGAAAAGAAAAATAAAAAAGTTGTACATTCGAAACCCAAAAATGCAAATTCGCCAAAAAGAACAGCCTCGTCAGCGAAAAATTCTTTTAAGAGACGAAAAAAGTAAATTTGGCATAATAACCCTTTGAAAGCATCGTTTTATAAGACGTTCTGATGAGTTGGTAGCGATGAAAAAAATACAGGCATTCAGTTATTTGGTACTCGGATTGTTAATTGTGCTGGAAACTAAGGCACAAACAATGCAGTTTGTTACGAGCAGCCGCCCGGCTGATACCAGTAACAAAGCAACCGGGACTGCTTCCGAGGCTACAGTGGTGAAAAATCTTCACCTGTTACCCCTTTTTTTTTTTTTTTTCAAAAGTGGCGAGCAAATTGAATTTGAAATTAATTTTCTGAACGATTGCGACCAAAATTTTCCTACACGCAAGGAAGCCAGTGAGTTTTTTGCCGCGCGTGGTTGGGAATATTTGGACGAAGGCGATCTCGATACGGCCTGTTATCGTTTTAATCTGGCCTATTTGCTCAATCCACAAAATGCCGACACGTACTGGGGTTTGGGAGTGGTGTGTTTCCAACAGGGTCACATCACTGACGCTGAGCGTATGCTCCGCAAAGGCGTCGACCTTGACTCAACCAACGTAGGGTTGCTGGTCGATTTGGCTACTGTTGATTTAATACACTTTAAAGAAAGTAGCGATAAATGGGAGTTAATGGAGGCCGAACAAATACTAGACCGAGCTATTCGCTTGGATACTACCTTCGCTACGGCTTACCTCAAAAAGTCGGTGTTGGAATTTCATAAAGGCAATTATGACGCTTCTTGGGACAACTTACACAAGACCCGAGTGCTGGATATTGAATTGCTCGATTATGACTTTATGAAAGAACTCCTCGCCAAAAAATGTGACCCACTGGGTATTTTTAGCACGCCCAATTAAGGCATTTTATACCCTCTCCCCCCCGTCCGACGGTTTAAAACCGTCGGACGGGGGGCACCTAGGAAGGCACATCACCTATGATTCGCTCCATCGCCGCCGCTGATACTTATCCTCTCCGCCACCAAGTTTTGTGGCCCACCAAACCCCTTGATTTTGTCAAAGTTCCCGAAGATGAAAAAGGCCTTCATTTTGGCTATTTTATTGATAATCAGATTGTATCTGTAATTTCACTTTTTGTGGATGACCACCGCGTGGCCCGCTTCCGAAAGTTTGCTACTCACCCAGATTTCCAGCGCCAAGGGCTAGGAAGTGCCCTACTCGAAAGTGTTTTTGAACGTGCCATTGAACTTCAAGCAACCCGCATTTGGTGCGATGCTCGGCTCGACGCCAAGCTTTTTTATGAACGTTTCGGTATGAAACAAGATGGCGATACTTTCTTTAAAGGAGATATTCCATACGTAAAAATGATCCTTATTTTTTGAGAGGTAACTATTGGTAAAGGTTTCCCCAAACAGGCGCTTGTTAAGCTTATTTTTGATTTATTACTGCTCATTTTGGGGCAGTAAGCTCATTTCTTTTGCAGTCATGAGGCTTATGGGGATTTTTTTCTACAATTTGTTGTGGAATACTTTTTTTGATAATTTGTCATCCATAACTTGTACGACTTTGGTCTCCGTTTAAGTGATTTTGGCCCCAAAGATACTTAACAGCGAATGTTTGATGTGCCAATTAGCTAAAATAAATATTGAACGGGAGGGTTCGTACAGCTCTAACTGCGACAACGATTAACCAGTGCGTGCGCACTTAATAATGATGAACAGCGAATCTGCGAAACATGTCTTCTCCGAAAAAGTCGATAATTGGTTAACGGGTTTTTATGACGCCTTCGAGTTTGTAAAGTTGGTTTTTAGAGAGGCATTTTCTGGGGGCTTTGAGTTTACCGAATTTGTTCGCCAATGTTATTCCATCGGTCTCAAATCCCTGCCGCTGATTTCCCTGACGGGGTTTGTCACGGGATATGTTTTTACTAAACAGTCGCGCCCTTCGCTGATGGAATTTGGCGCTACCTCATGGTTGCCGTCGTTGGTGACCATCGCCATCGTGCGGGCCTTGGCTCCGCTGGTTACGTCGCTGATTTGTTCAGGAAAAATAGGATCGGGCATTGGTGCGGAGCTGGGTTCGATGAAAGTGACCGAGCAAATAGAT
>JAIXPV010000523.1 GCA_027486105.1 Runella sp.
TAGCCGGTAAAGCAGGCCGACTCAACACCATTGATTTTCATTTTGACCCCAATAGTCGTTACAATATTTGGTCAGGGATTATCGGCGGTTTTTTCTTGCAGCTTTCTTATTTCGGCACCGACCAATCGCAGGTAGGGCGCTATCTGACGGGAGAATCCATCGGCCAAAGCCGCTTGGGCCTGATGATGAACGGGTTGCTCAAAATCCCGATGCAGTTCCTAATTTTGTTGGTGGGGGTGTTGGTTTTTGTGTATTACCAATACAATCCAGCCCCGTTATTTTTCAATAAAGTAGAAACCGACAAACTCAAAACGAGCATATATGCCGATGATTATCAACAACTTGAACAGAAGCACCAGAAACTAACCTTTGAACGCCAACAAACCGTCAATGCCTTGGCAAAAGCCATGGACAACGACGATGAAGCAGAAGTAAACCGTCAAAAGTCAACGCTACAAACCAATGAAGGTATTGCCAAAGAGATACGTAATGAAACCGTGGCCCTCATCAAAAAGAACAATCCTACGGCCGACACCAGTGATGTAAATTACGTTTTTTTGCGATTTGTACTGGACCGCCTACCCATTGGGCTTATCGGCTTACTCATTGCGGTCATTTTCAGTGCCTCTATGGGTTCTATTGCAGCGGCTTACAGTTCACTGGCTTCAACAAGTATAGTTGATATTTACAAACGCCTGTACCGTAAAAACGCCACCGAAAACCACTACCTCACCGCCTCGCGCGTTGCTACCATTGGTTGGGGCGTGTTTTGTGTGGCAGTGGCGCAATATGCCAGCAAATTGGGGAGCATGATTGAAGCCGTAAACATCTTAGGATCTTTGTTTTACGGAGTTATTTTGGGGATATTTTTGGTGGCTTTTTACTTTAAAAATCTCGGTGGGAAAGCCACATTCTGGGGGGCCGTGTTGGCCGAAATTGGCGTGGTGGTGTGTTGGCTATCTGACGTAATGGCGTTTTTGTGGCTCAACGTCGTAGGCTGTATTTTGGTCATTTTGTTTGCGTGGCTCTGGCAATTTACGGTCGAAAAAGCCCCCGAAAAATCCTAGAACTTTCACCACACAGAGTGTCTTTGGTTGTGAGCAACCAAAGACACTCTGTGTGGTGGTATCAGTTGCTCACAACCGATACTTTATCTCAACAAAAAAGCTGCACAGTCATTGTGCAGCTTTTTTGTTGGTAACCATAGCAATGCCCTACAAACGAAAAGCATTACCGACGATTGATTACTTATATTCAGTGTCTACGTCGGCGAAGATACGGCCGCAATGTTCACAAACGATGATTTTCTTTTTCTCACGAATATCCGCCTGACGTTGAGGAGGAACAACGTTGAAACAGCCTCCGCAAGCCCCACGACGTACCGTTACTACACCAAGGCCGTTGCCTGAATTGTTACGAATCTTAGTGTAAGATTTATACAAACGTTCTTCCACTTTGGTGGCCTGAAGGTCACGTTTTTCTAAAAGTTTTTTCTCGTCTTCGTGGCTTTCAGAAGTGATAACATCCAACTCCTGTTTTTTGGCTTTCAAATCCTCGCGACGTTCTTTGAGAAGAGCGTCAGTAGCAGCGATTTCTTCTTTTTTGGCTTTCACTTTGTAATCAGCCTCCCGAGATTTCTTTTCGGCAAGCTCAATTTCAAGCGATTGAAGCTCCATTTCTTTGGTGATGGCGTCGTATTCACGGTTGTTACGAACGTTCATTTGTTGCTCCTTATAGCGGGCAATCAGTTTTTCCGCGTCTTTCTTTGCGGCTTTGTAACGACTGATTTCATCTTCAAGAGCGCTGATTTCGCTGTTGAACTTCCCGATGCGGGTTTCAAATCCTGCAATGTCATCTTCTAAATCTCTTACTTCTTCGGGCAAGTCGCCCCGGATTTTTTTGATGTCATCTAATTGAGAGTCAATTTCTTGCAATTTAAGGAGCAAGTCCAGTTTCTGCGCGACTGTCAGTTCCATTCAGTATTTACGATTTACAATTTTCGATTTTCAACCTTTTACTCAAGAGCGGTAAAAGACTGGATTTGTGTTAGTATCCGACAAAATTGTCGCAAAATTAACGAATTTTTTCGACAAATATCGTTGTAATAATTCTTTTGTGTAAACTTCACTTTCATAATGTCCGACATCACAAATAAGAATACGGCCGTCGGCATCAAAAAACTCGTGATACTTGTAATCGGCCGTCACAAAAACGTCGGCGTTGGCTCCAATGGCATCGCTGAGGAGAAAGCCGCCTGCTCCACCGCACACTGCAACTTTTTTGATGGAATCGCTCACCAAAGCGGTATGACGAATCATCTGCAAGCCCATTGTTTCTTTCAAATGCGTTAAAAATTCATCACTAGTCATTGAATTGGACAATTCGCCAACGGCCCCAGCTCCCACTTCCTGATTAAGATTTTGCAAGGATGAAAGGTAATACGCTACTTCCTCATACGGATGAGCTTGTTTTAGCGCATTGAGTACTTTAGCCTGCAAATGGGCTGGAAAGATGACTTCAATGCGGTTTTCGGTTACTTCTTCGTCTTTCTGAGCGCTCCCGATGAAGGGCTTTGCCATGTCATTGGGTCGGAATGTTCCAGTGCCATTTACCCGAAAACTACAATGGTCATAATTTCCAATGGCCCCTACGCCCGCTTCATACAGCGCATCCAAGACTTTCTGGGTAACCTCCGTAGGAACAAAACTAACTAATTTTAGTAGGGTATCCGATTTGGGCGCTAAAATCCTTACGTTTTGA
>JAIXPV010000535.1 GCA_027486105.1 Runella sp.
GATTATCAAAAATTTAGCGTCTTTGCGTGAAATTTAAAACAAATATGGCGTATCACTTATTTAAAAGCTGAACTAAAACTTTAACCTGATGAATAAATACGCGTTCATTCAACGTTTTTCCGCCCAAGTATCCATTTGGATACTTATGCTAGTTTGTGGCGGAAGTATTCAATTCTTGACTTTTGCTCAAAATCCTGACCCATACGTGGGCACTTTCAAGGCCGAACAAGCCGATATTTTACTCAACATTACACAGCGCAACAATCGCTATGAAGGCGTGTTTATTGCCGAAGGAAAGCGCTACAACTGTGTAGCCAATCGAGTAGTGGCGGGGGTATCAGGGACCTATTCTGATAACGGACAAGACATCGAGTTTTCGCTGGGGAAATTGTTGGGAGAATATTTTATCACCACTCAGGGAGTGACTATTCCGATGAAACGGACTTCGGTGACGCCTTCTTTTTCCAATGCTCCCAGTACTAGTCCTGCGGCGGCGGCAACCCAACCCGCTCAGCCTCAGAGTACCACACCAACGGCCGCCAGAGCTTCTGGAAAAATGTACACAAGTGCTTCAGGATATAGCTTTAATAGTCCTGCGGGTTGGAATTTACAGGGGCAAGAAAACGGTGGGTACTCTTTCCTGCGCTCGGGGCGGCAGACTGTTTTGTCGGTTTCGCCTCATGCGTATCCAACGATTCAGGCGATTTTAAATGATATTTATGATCAAAATGATGCCGCTTCCAATACCTATTTGAAGGTCCGAAAAGAGCGTTATGGCTCCAACGGCGTGTTGGCAACCTACGAAGGAACCATGCAAGGTACACCCGCCGTGTTGACAATCCTTTCGTTGTTGTCGCCCTACGGTGGTGGGGTTACTTTTACAACTATCGCACCGAGCGCTGAGCATACAACCGAGCTTCCGCAAACGCTAAAGTCCATGGCTGTGAGTGCGACTTTCAGCAAACCCCAAACCTCTCCTGCCGCTGAGCAATGGCGTAATCGGCTCAATGGTAAGCAGTTATTGTATTTCTATACGGCAAGTGGTTATTCCGAAAAACAAACCTTTGATTTATGCTCCAACGGTACTTTTATTTCGGGGGGAGATACGTCGGCGAGTAGTTCGGGCGGCTTCGGGGGCGATTTCTCAGCCGTGACGCAGGGCGGTGGCTCGGGTACGTGGCGTGTGGGTTCGGAAGGCAATCAGGTAATTTTGGTTTTTAATTACCGCAACGGAAATACCGCACGGTTTTCGGTGGCAACGGCACCCAACGGCACGAGTGTGTTGCTGAACAACAAGAAATATTTTGTACAAGCCAGCCCGAGTTGTCGATAACGCGGGCTGGCTTGTGTAGTGTTAATCCTTCAGGTTAAGGACTTTTTTGACTTCATTATAATCTTTCCAATTGACGTGGCCGAGGCGCGCCCCAGTGGCTGGTGGAACGATAACCGCCCGAAACTCTTCGTCGACAAAGAATTGGTTTACGTCAACATCTTTGGAAAATGAAATAAAAGCGGAAATAAGACTTGGCTCCATGGCAAAGGAGTAGGTTACGTGGGCATCGTTGAAATACGTATCCCAAGGTACTGCGTTGACAAACGCTTTGTTGGCGGCGGTGCGGTTATAAAGAAACACCATCCCGCCATCCATGGTTTTTTGGGTCAAGTACGTCTGAATCGCTCCTCCCTGCAACCCAATGGTGGTATACCGCTCGGTCTTTTTGTAGTTGGTAATGAAAGATTGTTTCGAGACCGCCACCCAATTGGTTGAATAAAATGCCGTCCCTCCTGTCGTTCCTGGGTCGCCCTTAGGGCCAGCGGGGCCTTGAGGACCGACGGGCCCAGGGTCACCTTGTGGCCCAGCGCAAGCCGATACAAAAAGTAGGGTGGCAAGTGATAAATAACTTAAAATCTTCATGATGTTAGAGAGCGCTCCCACCTTCAGGGAGACGAGTTTTGGAGTGATTCATATCCTGAAGGTCTTATGGAGGATATGAAATTAAAAGGAAACCATTTTTGCAAGATTAACGAGTATTTCTGAAAGATATTTAGAAATGCTGTCATAAATAATTCGGTCCTTTTTTTGCGCTTTTAAGAAATAATTCCAAATCTATACTAGCTGTCCTACAACACCGAAAGAGAAGATAGCTATTGGTTTAGTTCGCCTGCACGTTTCTAGTTTTGTTCAGATTTTGCCGAAAATTGTTCTCTTCAGTGCATATCTGCTTATCTTTGCGCCCAAACCAAAAATCAGCTAAAATGAGTTTAATGAAAACCTATCCGTACCTCTACCGCTGGGCGGAAACGTACGGAAAAGTGGAGTTTGGAAAACTGGAAGGAGCCGAAGGAACCGTACGCTGTATTGATGAAACAGGAACGGTTTTTGAATCGCCGCAAAAAGTAAAAGACCTTGATGCCGCCCTGAAAATGGCCGAAGATGCCATTTATGAGTGGTTTGAGGTCAATGACCCTGATGAATTGGATGATTGATTTGTAATAAACCGAAAAATAATAAATGTAAAAGGTTGATTATAAAAGGGAAGCCTAAAAGTACTAGATAAAACCATCAACCATTTGATTAAGAAGAGTTTGTGTTGTTGTTTTTGCATTTTTTATTTCACATTTTAAATTTTACATCTCCTTAACGTGTTTGATATTAAACAAAAAGTAGGCGTTTTAGGTGGCGGCCAATTGGGCCTGATGCTGCTGCAAGCCGCGATTGACTGGAATTTAAACGTCAAGATTTTAGACGCTGCCGATGCGCCCTGCGCTGCCATTGCGCCTGAGTTTGTCGAAGGCTCGTTGCAGGATTATGACGCAGTGTATCAATTCGGGCAGGATGTGGAAGTGCTGACCATTGAGATTGAAAAA
>JAIXPV010000253.1 GCA_027486105.1 Runella sp.
TATTAATATCGGAAAGAATCAACACAATTTCCGAAAAATGGCTATCTAAATAGCTCAGGGCTTCTTCTCCAGAGTGGGCAAAGTCAAAATTTAATTCTCCGCTTCTGATTTCACGCCGAAATCGTTGTTCAAAGAGCGTTTTTATGTCCTGTTCGTCGTCAACTACCAAAATTTTCATGAGAGGAAAAGCTAAAAGGGATGTTTTTCGAATGTAATAATACGAAAAATGTTGGAAACTAAAGTAGTGATGGATTAGTTAGTCAAACTAAATAGCAAGCTAAAAAATTTCATTTTTTATGATAAACTTTCAGTATCACAATCCTGTTCGAATCATTTTCGGAAAAGGCCAAATTGCACAACTATCAAAGCAAATACCTACCGATGCTACCATCATGATTACCTATGGCGGTGGGAGTATTTTCAAAAACGGGGTATACGACCAAGTAAAAACGGCGCTTGCTGGACACAAAACCGTTGAGTTTGGGGGGATTGAGGCCAATCCTACCTACGAAACCCTGATGAAAGCAGTGGAATTGGGGCGCACCGAAAAGATTGATTTTCTGTTGGCAGTGGGCGGTGGCTCAGTGCTCGATGGTACTAAATTCATCGCAGCAGCCATTCCTTTTACGGGCAACGACCCTTGGCAAATTGTGGGGAATCACGCTAAAATCACTACTGCAATTCCCCTCGGAGCCGTTTTGACGCTCCCCGCTACGGGTTCGGAAATGAATTATTATGCGGTTATCAGTCGTAAAGAAACGCACGAGAAAAAAGGATTAGGGAATCCATTGGTGTATCCTAAATTCTCTATTTTAGACCCCGAAACGACGTTTTCGTTGCCGACGCGTCAAATTGCCAACGGTATTGCCGATGCTTTTACGCACGTGATGGAGCAATACATGACCTACTCCGTACGGGCCGAAATGCAAGATCGGATGGCCGAAGCCGTGCTACTGACGCTGATTGACGAAGGCCCGAAAATGATGGCTAACCCGACCGATTATGACGCCGCCGCCAACGTAATGTGGGCCGCGACGATGGCCCTCAATGGCCTGCTTGCGGCGGGAGTACCTACCGACTGGGCTACGCACCAGATTGGACATGAGCTAACGGCCCTGCACGGCATCGACCACGCCCGCACGTTGGCGGTGGTGTTGCCGCATTTATTGGAAATGAAAAAAGACACCAAAAGGGACAAACTCATTCAGTACGGCAAACGGGTATGGCAACTGACTGGAACCGACGATGAAGTGGTATCAGGAGCCATCCAAAAAACGGCCGAATTTTATGAATCCTTGGGTATTCCCACCAAAGCAAGTGCGTATCCTGTCACACAAGATACAGTAAAAGAAATCGTAAAACGATTTGTGGAGCGAGGGATAAACTTTGGCGAGCACGCCGATATTACGCCCGAAGTGGTCGGTGAGATTCTGGAACTTAGCTTGAGCTAGAAAAACGGTATTTTAACCGCGGAGGTAGGGGAGAGCAAAATCAGGGTAAAAATTAATTTTCACCCTGATTTTGCTCAGTGTTTTTTGTTTGAAAAGGGGGTAAACTGAAGTTTATATTCTTAACTTTTCAAAACAGAAGCCATGCGCTACTTCTTTGCTTTTATACTTTTTGTTCATGGCCTAATTCATTTAATGGGCTTTGTGAAAGCGTTTAAATTGGCTCAAATCAGTCAGTTAACGCAAATTATTTCGAAGCCTGTTGGGGTACTTTGGCTAATGGCGGCGGTGCTGTTTGCTTTTGCTACGACATTGTTGATTCTCCAAAAAGAAACGTGGTGGATGGCGGCCGCTCTAGCGGTTATTCTGTCGCAAGCACTCGTCTTTACGAATTGGCAAGAAGCGAAATTTGGGACAATTGCCAACGTGATTATCCTTGCTGGTGTCGTTTTGAGCTTTACTGATTGGAGTTTCAATAGGATGGTAAAGAAAGAGCTACAGGCATTTGGGCCAGCAAGATTGCCTGCTCCGCAATTGGTACTGCCAGAAAGAGTCAAAACACTGCCATCTGTGGTACAAAAATGGTTGTATCGTTCTAACGTAGTAGGGAAAGAAGAGGTACAGGTGGTGAGTTTGAAACAAAAAGGCGAGATGAAAACCAAGCCCGATGGCCCTTGGATTCCGTTTGAGGCTCAGCAATACAACACGGTCATACAGCCTGGTTTTATCTGGCAAACGCGCATTCAAATGATGCCCTGGGTAACGATTGTGGGCCGTGATAAATACGAGAATGGTCGAGGAAATATGCTCATTAAAGTGCTGGGAATGTACCCGATAGCTGACTCAAAAGGCCCCGCCACTGACCAGGGTACGTTGCTGCGAAATTTGGGCGAGATTTGCTGGTTTCCTTCGGCGGCGTTGCGCGATTATATCCAATGGGAACCCCTAGATTCTCTGTCGGCCAAAGCAACCATGAGCTACGGTAACGTGACCGCATCGGGGGTTTTTCGTTTTAATACCGACGGAGATTTGGTTAGTTTTGAAGCAAAACGCTATTATGACCGCAAAGAAGGTGCAACCTTGGAAGATTGGCTTGTGACCA
>JAIXPV010000784.1 GCA_027486105.1 Runella sp.
ATCGCTTAACTGATGAAAACACTTCCCTTCTTGGCGGGGATCATCAATCTCAAAAAATAATTCGGCTACATCCATTTGTCAAAGATGCTAACTTAGTCCTTCATGCAATAACCCTATATAAATCAATAACATTCAAAAAAATAAAAATATTTTCCTATTTATGTAAGGAGTTCTGACCTTCCAACTTGTCTTAGTAGTAGATTACGAAAAGGTATATAAATCCTTGAACAATATTACCCTCAGGCACAAACGATGGAGCAGGCCTACAACGAACCTTACGAAGAGCGAAACCCAAAACCCTTGGGGATACCTTCTATTCCGCTTAACCCAGCCCACCCACCTCTCAAAACCGCTTTTGAGTTGGATGATGAGTTGTTTATCCGTAAAACATTGGAAACCAACCTGCGACTGGGGGTAGAGTTGTTGTATAAACGCTACTACCAACCAATGTGTACGCACGCCGTCAAGTTTGTCGGCTCACGCGAAATTGCCGAGGACTTGGTTTCCGAGATATTTTTTCAGTTTTATGCCAATAAGACATTTTTGGAGATTGATTCTTCGTACCGTCTGTATTTGTTTCGTACGGTTCGAAATCGTGCGTATAACCACCTCCGTTGGGATTTGAGCCGCAAAGCTGACATCGGCGAAGCTTCACAAAAACCCATCCTTGACGAGCAACAACCCGACCAAATCAGTCAGTTTGAGGAATTGTACCACGACGTAGAAGAAGCAGTCAACAAGCTACCCCTCGAACGGCGACGGATTTATCTGATGCAAAAATTTGAAGGTAAAAAGTACCGCGAAATCGCCGACGAACTCAATCTATCCGTCAAGACCGTCGATGTACAGCTCACCCGTGCCAACCAGTACATCCGAAATCTTTTGAAAGACAAGTGGTTGCTGTCGCTATTCGCCTTCCTTGCGGGGCTTTTTCACTGATTTTGTCACGCAAAACTTCTCGCTAGTAAAGAACCAAAAAAACGATTCTTGTCGGGTCACAAAAGAAAGCATCAATGAACGCAGAAATCAACAAAGAATTCATATTCAGCTATTTGTCAGGAAAAACATCCGCTTTACAAAAACAAATGGTTGATGAGTGGGTCAAACAACCCGCCAATGAAGAGCTGTTTTATAAGTGGTTGGTCGAATACGAATACCAACGCCCGCAATATTTGACGAACTTGCCCGAAGCCATTGGGCGGTTTCATACCTACGCCGACCAATTTGACGAAAATCCGTCCGTTATTTTCCCCACGGAAGAAACCCCGCTTCCTACCCAGCGACAATTTGGGCTTTGGATGCTGGCAGCCTGTCTGATTGGGGGATTGCTAGTAGGCAGTTGGGTGTTCAGAAATAATATCATGTATCAAACCCACACCACGGCGTTTGGGGAAACTAAATCACTGGAACTCAGCGATCAGACCAAAGTGACGCTCAACGCAAATTCATCACTGCAGGTACCGCGTTTTGGTTTTGGGGCCAAAACCCGCGAAGTATTATTGACGGGAGAAGCCAATTTTGACGTAACACATACCCCTAACCATCAGAAGTTTGTCGTCAAAACAGCCAAAGGGTTTGAGGTAGTGGTGCTAGGTACGGAGTTTACGGTCTATTCGCGTCAGCAGACTGCCAAAGTGGTGCTCAATAAAGGTAAAGTGCAGTTACGCTATCGCGAAGGCCAAACCCAAAAGCAGGTCATCATGAAACCAGGCGACTTGGTAACGCTAGACCAAAGCAACCACCTTCAACAGGAAGTAACCCCGCAACCCGAAAAATACGCCGCCTGGAAAGACCACCGCTTTGTATTTGATGATACTACATTGGAGGAGTTTGCTAAAATCATGGATGAAAACTACGGGATTCAGGTCATTATCAAAGATGAAACCCTTTCAAAACGCACCCTGGTCGGTTCTTTTCGCGCCGAAAACGCCGACGAATTGCTCGGCATTGTCTCCGAAATTTTCAATATTAAAATTGTAAAAACAGGTAACACCGTGATTCTAACTGATAACCAATAGCCGCTAAACCGTTCTCTACAATGAAAAAAAGCCTACAAAAATCCTGTGGGGTGGGTGTCATACTCCTAGCGCTGTCGCTAAGCGGGCATCCCATTTGGGCACAAACTTACGCCCGTGCCCACAAGCTGCCTCAAAAATCAGAGGCTGCCGCGCCTACCATGCTGAAGTTGAGAGAGGTACTCAAAGACCTCAAAAGTCGCTATCAAGTAGATATTTTGTTTGAAGGCGGCTTGGTAGAGGGCATTACCGTTTCTTCTGATGGCGTCAATTTGAACGCAAATCTGGAACAAAACCTGGACCGGATTTTACGGACCTCGGGCCTGAGTTATAAAAAAGTCAAAAATGGTTCCTATGTTATCTTAGAAACCAAAAAATCTCCTAAAACGGCGGAAGCTGACGCCCGATTTCAGGAAGGTTTCAGTCCCGAACAACCCGCTGAAAAACCCATAACGAGCGAAACACCGCAGGTAAAAAGTTTGGAAAAGGCGGAGGTAATGGCACAAACTATCAAAGGAAAAGTCACCGATGAAAAAGGCGCGGGGCTGCCTGGCGTAAGTGTGTTGATTAAAGGCACACAGCGGGGCACCACCACCAACGCGGAAGGCACTTTTCAATTGGAAGTCCCCGAAACTTCTTCCCTTCTGGTTTTTAGCTACGTAGGCTATCAAAGCAAAGAAATCGCCGTGGGCAATCAGACCAACATCACCGTTTCATTGGCCCCCGAAAGTAAGTCTTTGGGCGAAGTCGTCGTGACGGCCTTGGGAATAAAAAAACAAGCTAAAAGTATCGGCTACGCCACCGCTACGGTAGGTACCGAAGAAATGACCATAAACCGCACTGCCAATTTTATGAATGCCTTGCAGGGAAAAATGGCGGGGGTAAACATCACGTCGTTGGGCTCAGGCCCAGCGGGAACGAGCAAAATCCGTATTCGGGGGCAATCTTCGTTTGGCGGCAACAACTCTCCCCTCATTGTGGTCAACGGCGTGCCAATTGACAACACCAACAACGGTGCCCGGGGCGATGTTTCCGAAAAAGGTAGCAACCGAACCTCCGACGGCGGCGACGGTTTGAGCAGCATCAACCCCGACGACATCGAGGCCATGACGGTTCTGAAGGGGGCCGCCGCGTCAGCCCTCTATGGGTCGCGGGCCAAAGACGGTGTTATTATGATTACCACCAAAACACGCGGTACAGGTTCGGGGATTTCGCTGAGCTACAATTCCAATTTTACGTCTGAAACTCCGTTGGATTACACTGATTATCAATATGAATACGGGCAAGGTGAAAACGGCGTTCGTCCCACGGCGCCCTTCCCAACCTCTGGCCAATGGAGTTTTGGTGAGAAGTTTCAGCCTGGTATGACCCATATTCTTTTTGACAATATCACCGTTCCGTACGAGCCGCAGCGCAATCAAATCTCAAAGTTTTATCAAAAAGGTTATACTTGGACCAACACCCTGACGCTATCTTCGGGCAACGAAAACGGAGGCTTCAGTCTTTCGGTTTCCAACTTAGACAACCGTACCATTTTGCGCAATTCGGGCTACGACCGCCGAACCATCAATTTGGGCTTTACGCAAACGCTGAAAAAACTGACCGTTTCGGGAAACGTTAACTATTCCAACGAATACCGCAAAAATCCGCCAAATATCGCCGAGCAGGATTACAGCCCGGTGATTATCTTCAACATGGCCAATTCCATGCCATTGGATTTATTGGAAAAATACGCCTCTGACGCCAACGGAAACGAGACTGTGTGGTCGCGCTTTACCAACCGAACCAACCCTTACTTTGCCCTCAAACGTTTTGATAATATCCGCAACGACCGCGTATTTGGCAACCTGACAGCCCGCTATAACTTCACCAATTGGCTGTTTTTGCAGGGGAGGGTAGGTCAGGATTACTATTCTCGCGAACAGGATTACAACTTGCCCACTGGCACCCAACGCCAACCCGCCGCTCCCGCTGGATTTGTGAACGGCCAGTACGTGCAAGACGCCCGCAACGTACGCGAACTCAATGCCGACTTTTTGTTGGGAGCCAATAAAACTTTTGGTACAGTAGGGGTAAACGTAAACGTTGGTGGCAACCAAATGTACCGTCGCATCAGCCGCCACAACGTATTTGTGCAAGATTTTTACACCCGCGACCTGTACACCATCGGCAACAGCCGCCAACGCGACGCCACGTATGAATTCTCAGAGCGTCAGGTAAATTCATTGTATGCGTCGGCGGAAGTTTCGTTCAAAGATTATTTATTCTTAAACGGAACCGTCAGAAACGACTGGTTTTCAACTTTATCGCCCGCCAACCGTAGCATTTTGTACCCTTCCATTACGGCAAGTTTTGTGTTTTCGCAGGCATTTGCTACCTCTTTACCCTCTTGGATTAATTTTGGGAAAATCAGAGCGGCCTACGCCGAAGTGGGAAGCGACACCGACGTATCGCCGTATGCCAACAACCTTTTTTACGGTATCAATCCCCAACAGTTTCCGTCACCAAGCGGCGTAGCTCAACCTTTGGGAAGCATCAGCGGCTCTACCGTTCCGAATGCCAACCTCCGCCCGATGCGGGTTTCTGAGAAAGAGTTTGGATTGGAGTTGAAGCTGTTTAACAACCTCGTAGGATTGGATTTTACGTACTACGACAAATTATCGTCCGACCAAATCCTCCGCGCTCAAACCTCCAACGCGGGCGGCTACCTCAACCAATTAATCAACGTCGGCCAAAGCCGTAATCAGGGTCTGGAAATGTTGGTCAATCTAAACCCCATCAGACGGCAAGATTTCAGTTGGAACTTTATTTTTAACGCGGCTTACAACAAAACAAAAGTGCTCGATTTGGGCAGCGGCGTAAGCGACAATATGATTACCGTCGGCACGGGCGACTTTACGGGCGAGCTGCGCCAAGTGGTAGGCCAGCCGATGGGTCAATTGTTTGGATTTGGCTACCTCCGCGACGCCCAAGGCCGTCAGGTATTTGATGCTGGAAACGGCCGTCCGTTGCGTACGCCCACGCAGATTGCTTTCGGGAGTGCGTTGCCGCTCTGGGTAGGAGGATTTACCAATAGCCTCACCTACAGAGGTGTTAGTCTTTCATTTTTGATTGATTTCAAACTAGGCCATAAGATGATTTCGGGCACCAACCACAACGCGTGGCGGCACGGATTACACAAAGCAACGTTGGTGGGAAGAGCCGAAAACTTCGTCATCGGCGACGGTGTCAACCCCAACGGTGAGGTCAACAAAACCAAGTCAGGCGTGCAGGCCTATTACGAAACGGTACGTTCTCAAAACATCGCCGAAGAGTTTGTCTACAACGCAGGTCTGTGGCAATTGCGCCAAATCACCATTGGTTACGATTTCACCAAGTTTCTCCCCTCGGCCATTCCGTTTATCAAAGGACTTCGGCTCAATGCCGTTGCCAACAACGTGGCTGTGCTCAAAAAATGGGTTCCCAATATCCATCCCGAACAATTCGGTTTTCCTTCCGACAACCTGATGGGCCTAGAAGCCACGGGATTGCCCGTTACCCGTAGTATCGGATTTAATCTGAGTGTTAAATTTTAAGATTCAAATCACCAAAAGAGAATCAAGATGAAAAAAATACGTATTTATCTCCCAATAATCGCCTGTTACTTTCTGGCCTCCTGCGATAAAGGATTTGACGAAATGAACGTCAACCCTATTGCCTTAACCGCCGTTGACCCCGGATATCAGCTCAACACCGCCATCGTCAACACCGCGCCAGGCTACGGCAATTTGAGTTACGAAACCACCATCGTCAAGCAAATGATTACGCCTTTCAGCGGTCAGGGTTCGGCGGCAAACTTCAATCAGGACAATCGGGGTGTAGCCTCTGGCAACTGGAACACGTATTATCAGGTCAATATCAAAGAACTGACCGACGTAGTGGCCAAAACCAAAGACCTCCCTGCGCGCTCCAATCTTTATAATATGGCCCGTATCTGGAAAGCATATTCCTTCATGCTGTTGACCGATACTTACGGCGACATTCCCTATACACAGGCAGGAAAAAACTATCTGGAAGGTATTGCCACTCCCGTTTATGACACGCAGGAGTCAATCTATACCGCTATTTTGGGTGAGTTAGATGCTGCCTCTGCTGGTCTGGATGCCTCCAAAGCAAAAGTAGCCAGCGATGTTTTGTACGACGGAGATGTGACCAAATGGAAACGCCTGGGCTATTCGCTGTTGCTGCGGGCGGCTATGCGCCTATCTAAAGTCAACCCGACCAAAGCCGCCGAATACGTAGCCAAAGCCGTGGCGGGAGGGGTCATGCAAGCCAATGCCGACAACGCCATCATTCGTCATACCGCCAATTTTACCAACCCTGTGGGTTCGCAGCTCAACGGTGGCCAATCAGCCTTCTTTTATCTGGCCGAAGATTTTGTTACTTTTTTGAGCAAAAACAATGACCCTCGTTTGGCTTCAATTGCCGTTCGGTACGTGGGTGCTACCAGCGGAGCACAACAAGTAGAATCCCGCGCCAATCGCACTCCGGGGGTTCAAATCGGGGCGCCTTTGGGTTACGACAATACCACCATCAGCGCGGCAGTAACGGCCAACAAATTGGCCAGCCTGTGGGATTATAGCCAACTCGACCGCACCCGCATGGCGGGTCTGGCTGCGCCCAGTTTTCTGGTTACTTACGCCCAAACGCAACTTTTACTGGCCGAAGCCGCTTTTCGGAAATGGACCACGGGCGACCCCGCCGTCCTGTACGCCAACGGTATTCGAGCCCACATGCAGCAATTTGCCAGTTATGGAGCAAGCACGGCCATCGCCGACGCCGCCATCACGGCTTACGTCCAAGCCAATCCGCTCGCAGTTGGCAAAGAGTTGGAACAAATCAACACCCAATACTGGGTCGCCTCTTTTCTGATTGGGCCCGAAGCGTGGGCTAATTTTCGTCGCAGCGGTTACCCTATTCTAACGCCAAACCCTTATCCTGGTAGCGACCTCAAGACCGAGCCGTTTATTCGCCGCCTCACATACACCGACGCCGAGCTGAACGTAAACAAAACCAATGTAGAACAGGCCATTAGCCGACAAGGCCCGAATCTTTTAGATACCAGAATATGGTGGGACAAGAAGTAAACAAACTTGTTTTCTTCCTTTTTTATACATGAAAAATCTAAAAAAACGACTCCAACAAGGAGAAACCCTCAACGGGTGTTGGTTAAATCTTGGAAGCCCACTCACAGCCGAAATCGTGGGACTCTCAGGATTCGATTGGGTCTTGATTGACTTAGAGCACGGTGCCGGTACAGAAAAGGATGTGTTGGCGCAATTGCAGGCGCTGGAAAGCACACCTACGGCCGCCTTTGTGCGCGTCGAAAGCAGTGATTCCGCTCGAATTTCACGAGTGTTGGACATGGGTGCGGCGGGCGTCATGTGTCCCAAAGTAAATAATGCTAACGAAGCAAAAAAAGTAATCAACGGCCTGCATTATCCTCCGTTTGGCAACCGGGGCGTGGCCAAAATGGTCCGCGCAACGGGATTTGGACAAAATTTCCAGGCATATTACGACGCCTCGAAAGAAAGCCTCTTAGGTATTATTCAAATCGAAACCGTGGAAGCCCTGAACCATTTGGACGAAATCGCCGCGTTGGAAGGCGTCGATGTGCTTTTCATCGGGCCAGCAGATCTTTCAATGGAACTCGGAATTTTCGGTCAGTTCGACAATCCGATTTTCGTCAACGCCCTCCAAAGAATCATCCTTGCCGCCCAAAAAGCGGGCAAATCCACGGGTATTTTGTTTTTCAACCCCGATGATTATCAAAAATACCACGACATGGGCATCCGTTTTATTGCCTGCGGTGCCGACGCCACCTTTGTGGCCGACGGTGCCCGGGCAATGGCTAAAAAGTTGACGGCTGCCCGGGCAACGTATACCTAGTACCGAAGCTTTCCGACGATTATCCACCAACTAACCTACGTTCCTAAACCTTTTTTTGAATGACTGATCCCATTTTCATCCTTTCCGTTGGTGTGCTTATCGTAGTCGGTGGCATCATTGGACTCAAATTACACCCCTTTTTGGCGCTTTTGCTCGGGGCTTTCGTGGTGGCATTGATGACGCCCGCCACCGTCATTGAGCAGTTTGCATTGGCCAAAGGCACCGCTCCCGCGGCGGCATTGGCGTTGTCAAAAAAAGGCATAGGAGAGCGTATTGCCACCGAATTTGGGAATACCTGTGCCAAAATCGGTATCCTGATTGCCATGGCGGCCATCATCGGTAAATGTATGCTAGAAAGCGGTGCCGCCGAGCGCATCATACGGTCGGTTTTACGCCTCACGGGCATCGACAAAGCACCCGCCGCGTTTTTGGTGAGCAGTTTCTTTCTGGGTATTCCAGTATTCTTTGATACCGTTCTTTTCCTGATGATTCCCTTGGCCAAAGCCATGACACTACGGATTGGCAAAAACTACCTTTTACTCGTCTTGTGTATTATGGCGGGTGCGGCCATGGCCAATTCACTGGTGCCACCCGCTCCAGGACCACTGTTTTTGATTGGTGAGATGCACATTCCGATTGGTTTGATGATGATTGCGGGTACGATTGTCGGGCTGTTTACCATTACTGCTGGTTATTTTTTCGCCCTGTGGGCCAACAAAAAATGGCCAATTGAACTGCGAGATTCGCTGGATGCTAAATTGGAGGACCTAAAATCAATTGCCGCCAAAGAAACCAAACACCTTCCTAGCTTGGGGGTTTCGTTACTACCCGTGCTGATTCCCATCGTGTTTATCTGCGCCGACACTTTCCTTAGTAATCTTTTCAAGCCAGGTGAGACGCAATCGCCCTTTTTGAGTAATCTCATCGCGGTTGTAAAATTTTTCGGCGACAAAAACATTGCCATCGTCACGGGCGGTATCGCCGCGTTGTTGCTGTTGGCAAGCCAAAAGAAAGACAACAAAGAGGGCCTTACACCTTTTGTACAGGCCGCTTTGATGAGCGGCGGCGGCATTATTTTGATTACGGCAGCAGGCGGAGCCTTTGGCGGAATGTTGCAGCAAACGGGCATCAGCGCCCGCATTGCCGACATGACCAAAGAGTACCAAATGGCCCTTATTCCGATGGCGTTTTTCATTGCTGCCGTGGTTCGTACGGCCCAAGGCTCGGCTACGGTTGCGCTGATTACCGCGTCGGGAATTTTGTCGGGAATGGCCAATAATGCCAATCTGGAGTTTCATCCAGTGTACTTGGGCCTAGCCATCGGTTGTGGCTCTAAGCTGGTGCCGTGGATGAACGATGCTGGTTTCTGGATTATCTGTAAACTCAGCAATTTGACCGAAAAAGAAGCCTTAAAAACCATTTCTCCACTACTGGTGGTGATGGGGTTGACGGGCCTCGTGGTCATCATGATAGGGGCTAAATTGTTTCCTTTGGTATAAATATTCTAAGCATAACTTCATCATTCTTTGCCCCTCTGTGGCTCTGCGTGATACACTCATTTGTAAAATATGGAAAAAGTAGGATTTATCGGACTAGGTATCATGGGAAAACCCATGGCTTTGAACTTACTGAAAGCAGGCTACCCCATGTCTATTTTAAGCAAAAGCAGCGCCGCCCCCGCATTGACTGAAGCTGGTGCAAAAGCATGTTCGACAAGCAAAGAATTGGCCCAACACTCCGACATCATCATCACGATGTTGCCCGATTCGCCAGATGTAGAGCAGGTAGTTTCAGGAGCTGATGGCGTGTTGGAAGGCATCCAATCGGGGGCGTTGTTTATCGATATGTCGACCATTGCACCAGCTACGGCGGTGAAAATCTACCACTTAATGCAGGCCAAAGGCGTAGAGGCCTTAGACGCTCCCGTTTCGGGTGGACAAGTCGGTGCCGTTGGCGCCACGCTTTCAATCATGGTTGGCGGTAGTGCCGCTGCTTTTGAGAGAGCGTTGCCGTTGTTTCAGGCCATGGGCAAAAACATTGTTCATATCGGCGAGCCTGGTGCGGGCCAAACCACCAAAGCCTGCAACCAAATGATTGTCGGCATGACGATTCAGGCCGTGGCAGAAGCTTTTGCCTTGGCCCAAAAAGCAGGCGTTGACCTCGAAAAAATGCGGGAAGTATTGCTGGGGGGCTTTGCCCAAAGCCGCATCCTTGACCTCCACGGCAAACGCATGATTGACCGCAATTTTACCCCTGGCTTTAAAATAAAATTGCACAAAAAAGACATGGGGATTGCCCTACAAACGGGCGAAGAATTTTCGGTACCACTCAAAGGAACGGCGTTGGTAGCAGCCCAAATGGAAGCCGCCGTAGCGCAGGGAAACGGTGAGCTAGACCACAGCTCCCTGTTATTGCTACTGGAAAAATAGTCGTTCTACGCCCTTTATCCAACTGTAACCTTTAACCGTGGCTTGCCACTTACTACGATGAAACGTACCCATTTCCTAAAAGCACTGACGGCAGGCTCCGTAGGAGCCGCCATTTTCGGGCCCGATCACGCCAAGGCCACCACACCCCCTACTCCACCCAAAAAAGTACTCATGAAAGTAGGGTGCCAATCGGGTGGCACGAGTGTTGAAAACCTCGAATTTAAAGCCCGCCATG
>JAIXPV010000364.1 GCA_027486105.1 Runella sp.
ATCGTGGTCATGTCGGGCACAATGCCGAAGCGCTCCTGAGCGCCTCCTTTGGCCAACCGAAAACCCGTCATCACCTCGTCAAAAATCAGCACGATTCCTTCTTTGGTACACAGCGTGCGAATGGCTTCTAAGTAGCCCGCATTGGGCAATACGCAGCCCATGTTGCCGACCACAGGCTCTAAAATCAAAGCGGCAATTTGGCCTTTATTGGCATCAATGAGTTGCTGCAACGCAGGCAAATCATTGAACGGTGCCGTCAACGTATCGTTGGCTACGCCTTTGGTTACACCTGGACTGTCGGGGACGCCCATCGTAACCGCGCCACTGCCCGCCGAAATCAAAAAGCTATCGCCATGACCGTGGTAGCAGCCTTCAAATTTGATGATTTTGTCGCGTCCCGTGTAGCCGCGCGCTACCCGAATGGCCGACATCGTGGCTTCGGTACCAGAATTGACCATCCGAACTTTTTCTACCGACGGTACCATTCCAACAATGAGTTCAGCCATTTCAACTTCTTTGCGCGTAGGCGCTCCAAAAGAAAATGAGTTCTGAATAGCATCCGAAACCGCCTTTTCAATCAATTCATGGGCATGACCCAAAATCATAGGCCCCCATGAATTGATGAATTCCAAATATTGATTTCCGTCTTCGTCGTAGATGTAGGGACCTTTGGCCGACTTAATGAAAACTGGCGAGCCGCCCACGGCCCTAAAGGCTCTCACGGGGGAGTTTACGCCTCCCGGAATGTATTGTTTTGCTTTTTCAAAAAGGTCCTGACTCTGTGTACGTTGCATTCGTTTTTATTACTTAATTAGATGTAGATGATATGATTTCCTATTGCCCATTGGCCAACACCCACCGCATATCGTCCATTTTCACAATAGGCACAACTTGGTTGTCGTTTGAGCTCTTATAATTAAATCCTGAAAGCAGATAATCGTCCTCAAAAAACCGCGTATCCAGTCCGCTGCGCAGTTGATTGCGGTACTTGTGCAACAAACGTCCAAAAAACAAAAGAGCATCGTACCCCTGCATGGCATAAATCGACGGAATCGTATTTCGTTTGGTCAGATAGTTTGTCTGAAAGTCTCTTACCTGCGCCTTAGAGGTATCAATAAACTCAGTATCAATAATATATACTTCTCGACCTGCCAAGGTAGAAGCAACAATGTTTTGCATATTAAACGCCAATGAACTCGCCAAAAGCGGGACATTGATTCGCCGTTTATTCAGCATAGTAAGCACCTTGTTGCCATCAGTTTCGGTACTACTAAAAACCACTACATGCCCTGGTTTGTTTACTTCCGTAATCGTCGCGCTAGAATCAAGTTTTTCGCGCGTTTTGCGAAAATCAATGGTTTGGTAGCCTGCTTCCGTGGCTTTGTTCTTGTAGGCAGCCGCTAGCGTAGAATCGCGCCGAGAGGCTCCGTAATAAATAGCCAATTTACGGTTGGTTGAAGGCTGTGAGCGCATAAAATCAAAACTTTGTTGCGCCTGACGTTCAAAAGAGGGCTGCAACAATAACGTATTGGCATGATTCACCAAAATATCAGTCGCGAGGCTCGTTGGATGCACATAAAATATGTCGTTGCTTTCGGCATAGTCAGCGGCCAGCTTGGCAGGTTCATTATAAACTGGGCCAATCAACAAGTCGGTTTGTGCAAAATTGGCGTTGTTGACTACATTGACCATCTCTTCGGGGTCGTTGCCGACATCGTACGTAAACAGATTTACCAAAATGCCCTCTTGCTGTAATTTGGCCTTTGCTAACTTCATTCCTTCGTACATATCATACGCAAATTGATTACTGCGCGACCGCTGGTTTGGGCTGAATTCTTTAAGCCGAAACGGCAACGCCACGGCCACGTTATAATAGCCTTTCTGAAGGTTGTTATTACTTTTACGTACGGGGGTAACCTGCGAAGTGGGTTTGGAAGAAACAACGCCAAAGCGATTGGTCAATTGGTCTGACAGTTCCAAATCCGATTTTTCATTGGACGTTCGCTGAATCATATCAATCAGTGCCAACGCTACCGTCTTATCGGCAGGATGTTGGCGATTCAGGCTCTTTAGGTAGGCAATATCCTGTAGTTTATTAACGTAAAAACGCTTTAGATTTTCAGCCTCTTTTTTGACCGAAGGCGTTGAAATTTCTTCTAAGTAGTCCAATGCCTCCCCAAACTGTTTTTCCTGAAAAGATACATCGGCCAAGACGTAGCGTACATCGTCCATTTTTTTCCAATCAGGAAAACGCTCCAGTAGTTGCATCAACATCTGACGGCTTTCCGACAATCGATTGGTTTTAAGGGCTGCCAAAGACCAGTAATAATGCGCAAAAGGTACCAGGCCGTGGGTGTATTTACGGGCTGTCAATGGGGTAAGTGCGCTCATAGCGGAAGCAAAATCGCCCGATTTGTATAACGCCACGCCGCTCTTGTATTCGCGCTCGTAGGTAGCGTCAACACCCTGGGCATGAATAAAAAAAGGAAAGAGGTAAATCAGAAAAAAGGATTTTCTCATTAGGGAAACATTAGTGGGGTAAAACCAGAAGTCAAAGTTAGAAACAATTTTAACGTGTCTACTCTTAGTATGCCAAGTAGCTGTAAAAATAATGGAGAGGACATAAAACAAAAAAGCCATCACGCTATATGCGAATGGCTTTTCTCACACTTAACCTATGATGAAAAGTTCTGAAGTATCTTCGGAACTTCAAACGTAACGTGAATATACGTTAATTTGTTTTATTTCTACAAACTTTTTTCAAAAAAATATCAAATTACCCTATTTCAGGTGAAGTTCTTCGCCGATATTTTTCACTTTTTGTTTCAATGATTCGTACACCGCATCAAAGTCTTCGTTGCGTTCTAGCTTGGCAACCACCCCCACATAAAACTTGATTTTGGGCTCGGTACCTGAAGGACGGCACGTAAACTTGGTGCCATCGGCCGTAAAGAATTGCAATACATTTGACGACTCAATACCCATGCTTCCCGACGGAATATCGACTGTGGTGCCGTTTTCGGTACGTTTCAAAAATTTATAGTCATCAATGCGAACAACAGGAGAACCCGCAATCGACTGTGGCGGATTAGCCCGAAAATCGGCCATCATTTGCTGAATCTCTTCGGCGCCCGTTTTGCCTTTTTTCGTCAATGAAATCAGTCCTTCATAGTAAAAACCAAACTGCTTATAGACCTCCATCAACAAATCAAAAAGACTCAGTCCTTTGTCTTTGGCATAAGCCGTCAACTCGGCAATCATGGCGCAGCTTGCAATGGCATCTTTGTCGCGAACGGCATCGCCAATGAGGTATCCGTAGCTTTCTTCGCCACCGCCAATAAACTGCTGCTTCCCTTCCAACTCTCTGATTACCTGCGCAATATATTTAAATCCAGTAAGGGTGTTGTAGCAGTTAACATCGTATCCCGCCGCCATTTTGTCGATGAGGTCGGTCGTAACGATGGTTTTACAAACAAACTCTTTTCCCGTCAACTTACCCGCTTCTTTCCACGCCTGCAAAAGATAATAAATGAGCAAAGTGGCCGTTTGGTTTCCGTTCAGCAATTGAATTTCTCCGTGATGATTCTTGACGGCAATCCCTACGCGGTCGGCATCGGGGTCGGTACCCATTACGAGGTCGGCATCAATTTCTTTGGCGCGATTTACGGCCATCGACATGGCTTCTGCTTCTTCAGGATTGGGGTATACCACCGTTGGAAAGTATCCATTTCCCTGCGGTTCTGCCTGCTCGGCAATCACGGTTACATTTTCAAAGCCCATTTTGGCCAGCAACTGCGGCACAAGTGTAACACCCGTTCCGTGAATTGGTGTAAAGACTATTTTGAGGTCTTTTTGGCGCTTGATGGCCTCTTTTGAAATCGAAAGAGAAAGGATTTGCGCAATGTATTTTTCATCCACTTCTTCACCGATAAGATGAATTTTGGAGGCATCTCCCCCAAATTTAATATCATCAATGGACTGAATGGCGTTTACTTCATCAATGATGTTTTTATCGTGCGGTGC
>JAIXPV010000065.1 GCA_027486105.1 Runella sp.
TGGTCTGGATGGTTTTGGGGGTAAATTCGGCCTTACTCGCAATCCACGTTACGGTTCCGGTCACCTCTTTGTAGGCATCTTTTCCGTTGTCCACAAATACTTTTACGGGTTGGTTAAGTTTGATTTTGGCGAGTTGGTCGCCCGTGATGTAGGCCCGCAGTGTGAGCGTCGAAAGATTGGCAATTTTATACAAAGCTTTTCCCGTAGCGGTCATTTCGTCGGTGGTGGCGTATTTGACCAACACGGTACCATCAATCGGGTTGGTGATGTTGCAACGTTGGAGTTGGTCGTTCATCTGAGCAATGCGTTCTTCTAGTGGTTTGCGCTCGCTCAATACGCCACGATTTTGAATTGAAACTTGTTGTTGTTGTGATTTAATCTGTTGATTCAGCACGCTTACCTGACTTTCGGTAGCGTCGATTTGCTTTTTCAAAACATCTATTTGTCCTTCGACATCGTCCAATTGTTTGGCCGGAACGGCTTCGGCTTTGACGAGGTTTTCGATGCGTCTGCGCTCGCGTTCAAGAATCCGTAACTGCTCACGTTGGGTGGCAATCTGGCGTTGCTGCGAAACAAGTTGCTCACGGATAATCTGCGTTTGGGGGGCCGCGTCGTTGGTTTTTTGGCCTAACGCATCAATGCTGGCTTCGATTTGGGCTTTTTGAAGCGATAGATTTTTACAATCAACGCTCCCGATGACTTGACCAGCTTTCAGCTCGGTGCCTTCTTCTACTTCAAATCGGAGGATTTTACCGACCGATTCGGACGAAATAATTACTTCGTCGGCTTCAAAAACGCCGCTGGCGTCAAATTCTTGATTGTCGCCATTACAAGCGGCCAAGCCAAGGAAAAAAAAGAGGGAGAGGTAAGTGCGATTCATAATGATAAGATTGTTTTTAATTTCCCGTCGTCAGGCGGAGGTTATTTTGGGCTTGTAGTAGTTGCACTTCGTGCAATATTTGATTTTGGCGGGCGGTATCTTCGTTGTTTACTTCGGTCAGATAGTCGCTGGCCGTGATGATGCCGTTGTCGAGTTGTGATTCGGAGGCTTTGCGAATGGTACTTCGAATATCGATGAGCTTACGGTCGCTTTCAACCAGCGCCTGTAAGCGCTCCACTTCTCGGCGTTGATTGGTTAATCTAACCTGCGTAGCGAGCAAAAAACTTTCGCGTTGCCGTTCTACGCGTTGTTGGTTGGCCCGCAACTGCCTAATTTCCATCCCCTGACTTTTGGTATACCAATGCGTGAGCGGGATTTGTAGTTGTACGCCCCCAATGAAATAGGTTTGGAAGTTTGTTGCCAAAAAATTAAGCCCAGGCCGCCCGTACCCGCCCGTGGCAAATGCCGAAAGTTTGGGGGCGTTTTTGGCCTTGATTACTTGCTCGTTGACGGCCAAGGTTTGTTTTTGGGCGTCAAATAAGCGCAATTCGGGACGAACAATTTCTGAGGTTAGAGATGCCGCATCAGCGGACTGCGCGTCGGCGGACCGAAAATTTTGCGTTTCTACGCGTGTTCCAACAAGTTGCGTAGTTGTGTCAATCGCCGTACCCGTCAACAGTGAAAGGCCTTCCAAAGCGGCGATGCGTCGTTTTTGGGTTTCCAACAATTGCTGATCAATTTCCAGCAATCGGGCTTCTAACGACAAAATATTGGAACGAATCGCGATGCCGTTTTGGACGGAGGCTTGGGTTTTGGTGAGTTTGGCCCGCAATTCTTTTTGAAGAATCTCGAAATTACGCAGCTGCCGCTCGGCAAAAAGCGCCCCGAAAAACAGGTTGCTGACCTGTTCGCGAATCTGATAGAGGTCTACCGCTACCTTTTGCTGTTCGGCTTGTTGAGTGGCCAAAGCCATGGATTTTTGTTTTTGGATTACGCCGCCATCCCAGATGGTTTGGGTCACGTCAAGCGTCAATTTATACTGGTCTTTGGGCGGGGGTGAAATTTCGAAATTGGGTAATTTGATGGGTAAACTCGTAACGTCCGACTGCCAAGTGGCTTGCCCGTTGAAACGAGATTGAGGTACGTAGCTGCTACTTAAAATCTTGATTTGGAGGTCGGTAGCCTCCTGAATCAAGCGTGTTTGAGCCGCCAGCGGGCTGTGCATTTCGGCCTGCCGGTAGCAATCTTCCAATGACAGTGGCGTTTGTGCGTGGCCAATGTGATTTAGCACCAACAAAAAGCCTATGTATAAACTAAAACTTCGCATAACCTGAAAGTTTAACTATTTGGTTAAAAATGGGGTAAAAAAATTAGGGGGTTAAAATTAATTTCACGTAAAGTTTCAATTCTTGAATTCGCTCTTCCATCAGTTTTTCAAAAGTGCCATTATCGGCCTTGAACATGTCGAGTAAAATGGGTTTTGCCAAAAAAGGGAAAATACACATTCCCATCAATGACATGATAAACTGAGCCGGATTTAATTCCCTTACCTTCCCTTTTTTGAATTCAGCATAATAGCTTTGGGCTACGTGTCGGCTGAGTTCAATGGGCAATTTTTTTATAAATGCCGATTTATCTTTGTTATTCACGGTGTTGAGCACAAACAAAGGTAGGTACGGATTTTTGAGCAACAGGTCCATGTATCCTTCAATAAAAATGTAAATTTTGTCGACAAAAGGAATGTCTTGACTAAATTTTTCACCCATTTGAGGAAAAAAACTCTGGATTTTGGCGTCAAATACTTTCTCAAACAACTTGTCTTTGGAACGGAAATAATAGTGTAAAAGCGCTTTATTGATGCCTGCTACGTCGGCGATATCCTGCATACGTGAGCCGGCGTAGCCGTCGCGCATAAAGACTTCTTCCGCGGCTTTTAAGATTTTTTCTTCGGTGGATAGTTCTATTTCTACCATGATTAACTTATAGGTTTAACCAAATGGTTAAATACGGCACAAAGGAATTGACTACGTTGCTATTTTCCAAATAAAAAGAAAAAAAAATCTTAAAAACAAAAAAGGAAGGTCTTTGAAAGCCTTCCTTTTGAATATTTTTATTTCGTCAACGATTCCGAAATTTTTTCATAATCAGGCTTTCGGCGGAAGAAAACAAAGCCATTTTCTTCTTTGAGCAGTTCCAGATTGGGGTGGTTACGGAATTGTTCGGCCCGGTCGAGGCGCGAAATTAGAAAAGTAGGTTTATCTACTGGACCGTTTAGTAACCAGTCTTCGTTGCTTGCTTCGAGGCGCACGCCGATGGGCTTTTTGAAGTAAAAAAACTGGGCATAGCTCTTAAAGCCAATCGGCCAAACGTACACGTCTTGACCTTGTTTGGACTGGTAAAAATCAATGACGGTTCGCTGGGTGTAGCCTTCAATTTTGGGTACGACGACGGCACCGTAAACAAACAATAAAAGCGAGGTAGTGAAAAATAACGTTCTGATAGCCAATAATTTGCGGGTTTTCCATAGAATGGTTGAAAATACAATTGTACCGAAATACAGTACGCCAAATAGCCATTCATGCCCTGCCCACTCCACGGGAGCTTGCAAATTGGCCACCACAAATACATCATCTATGTAGGGCGTGACCACCGCTGAATACATCCCAATGAGCGGTACGGCAGTGAGCACCAGCGACAGAATAAACCCAATGATGAGCAATAAAATGGTCATCCAACGCGGCCATATAATTTCATTCTTTAGCCAACGGTACAGCCACAAAGCCGCCAAAAACGACAGCGGAAAATAGGTCATGGAACTATAATGCACGATTTTGGTCGTAACAATGGAAAAAACAATCATCACCACCCAAAACAAGCAAAGCATCATCAATGTAAAGGAAGAAAGCTTTTCAGAGGTTGTAACATCTTCCTGAGGAGTCTTGCCCAATTTTTGGAGCAGAGGGGTAAAAATTCGACTTACATACGGCAAGCCAAGCACCGAAATTGGGAAGCAACCAATCAAAACCACCACGAAATGATAATAAAACGGTTGGCCGTGGTCGGCTTCGGAGGTAGCACCGAGGCGATATAAATACTCCAAAAAAGCCACAAACGTAGCCCAGCCGCTTTCCCAAATAATGGCCAACATCCAACCCGCCGTAAGCACGCCGGCCGTGAGGCTGTAGATGAGAATGTTTTTGAGGGAGAAGAACCCGTCAGACGGGTGTACTTCAGACTTACGGTACTGAAAATAACGGATGAGCCAAAACGCGCCTAAAGTTAAGGTGGGAACTCCCACCCCCACGGGGCCTTTGGTCCAGACCGCCAACCCTGCAAAAATCCCCGCAAGGAAAAACCGCACGGCACTAGATTGGGATTCTTTTTTCAAAGGAGCGATGAGGTACAGCACGCTCAAAAACATGAAATAGTTGAATAATGGGTCGATAATTCCCGACTTAAAATACAAATGTGGGGTGACCGAACTCAGATAAGCCAAGGCCCACAAAAAACCAAATCGGGCGTCAATCAGGTGTTTGCCTACAAAATAAAAGGTCAATAAGGTAATGATGCCAACGACAGCATTGGGAAAACGGGCGGCAAATTCGTTAATGCCGAAAATTTTCATTGACAATGCCTGTATCCAAATAAACAAAGGCGGTTTTTCCCAAAAGGGTTGATAATCAATCTGTACGCGCAGATAATTGCCCGAAACCAACATTTCCCGCGCCGATTCGGCAAAGTTGATTTCGTCCCAGTCAAATAAATGGACGTTGCCTAAGTAAGGAACAAAAAAAACGAAAGCCAACAGGGCAACAACCCAGGGTTTTTCGATTGAGATAGAAGATTGATTTTTCAATGGTTAGTGAGTTTATCAGCCAATAAAATGGATTCTGTGTGTATTGTGTTGATATTCAATGTCTAAAGCATGGCTGTCAGCTTGAAACGATGACTGTTTAAAACTAAGGTATAAGCCGTCAGCGTTCCCAATAATGACCCCACATACACATCAATCAAAAAGTGTTGCATCAAGTACATGCGGGAAAAGCCGATGGTCGTGGCGGTTAGCAAACATAAAAATTTTAGAAACGGAGATTTAACCCAAATTGCAATTAAGGCCAATAATGCAAACGCAGAGGTCGTATGTCCCGACGGAAAGCTATTCCAGTGACTCAATTCAACCCCTTCAACGGTGTGTAGATACTGCATCATCCCCGAAAAATATTCGGCCGGACGTGGCTCTTTCGGAAACCCGAAATTCTTAATCAATTGGGCAATAATGCCCGAAATAGCGTAGGAGGCCAGAACCAAAATCCCTTTTGGGCGCGACTTATACAACATTATCAGTCCTACGCCTATCACAAAAGCCCCATCTCCCAGATGGGTAGCGTATTTGAAGAACACGTCGGCCCAAGGATGATAAAAATGATTGACTTCTAAACTAATAATGCCCTGACGATAAAGGAGTTGGTAGCTACCACACCCCAACAGAAAGACAGCGTAAGGAAGCATAAAGGCCCAATTGATGCGCAGTAATCTAAGCAAGTTCATGGGGCAAAGATAGCCTACCTGAAAATAAAATCCCCATTTTTACGTTGTGTATCCGCTTACACTTTTAGTTATTATGAAAAAAATATTCCTCTTTAGTCTATTGAGCGCGTTTTTGATGACCCTCAACGCTACCGCCCAGAAAATGCTTCAAGAAGTCATTGTGGACTATGCGGTTTTTCGCCCCAATAATATGGTAAACAAGGTTTTGGCGAAAAATAAGCCGATTAAAGTATCGCTACCCAAAGGCACAAAAACGGCTTTTTACCGGGTTACGGTCTATCAAAATGATAAAGTAAATACCTCCGATACTTTCTATAAAAGCCTGCGCGTCATTAATCCCGATACGTTGTTAAAAGAAAGATTTGATTTGACCCCTTACCTCGCCGAACCCAACGGAGCCGTAGGAGTAGAGGTGTATTTTTTTGCCGATAAAAGCGCGGCTAGTCGATTTGATTCTGGAAAAGAGGCAGAGGCTTGCCAAAAAATCGACAGCACCAAAAGCGCTCTGGGAGTGCTGAGTACAACCTGCGTTGGAGAAGAACTATATGTGGGAATTAAGAAAAAAGGTAATGGCCCACTGGTGACGGTAAAGGTAGAAATCGTGGCCTTGGCCGATGTATTGGAAGATCCCATCAACGACCGCTATCCGTTTTCTATTCAGAATGAATTGAGCGGTGAGGTCTCTTATGAAGTAAGCGGCGACCGCACCAATTGGCAGGCGTTTTTTCTGCCATCCAAAAAGAAAGCCGAATTTAAATTGGCTGATAATCAAGTGTATATGCGCGTGAGCACCCTCAATAAAGCCAGCGAAGAATACAAAATAGATTCGGGTAAAAACTACCGCCTTTACTGGAACAAAGACACCAATAAGGTTGACTTAGGAGAGATTCCTGCTAAAAAGTAGGAATCTCCCGTTGAATTTTACTTTAATAATTTCTCTTTAAAACCCACCCCTAGCTGATTCGACCAACGTTGCAGAATAGGCTCTTCGAGTTGTTTTTCGCGGTATTCGTCGGGGTTCATGATGGGAATTCCGTACACGATTGGATAATACCGCCGGCAGGTTTCGCAGGTAAGCAGACCTTCAATGATGTTTTGGTCGGAATCTTGTTTAACAATCGTGAGTTGGAGGTCTTGCTTGTCAAACGGACAGCAGAGTTTATGGACGAGGGTTGGTTTCATGATATGACGTTGGAAAAGTGAGTGTTAAATTGTTGGGTGGTTTCAAATGGATTGGCTGACTTCATAATAGCCGAGATAAGGGCCACACCGTTTATGCCGCAGTCTTGCAGTGTAGCAATATTTTCTAGGGAGATTCCTCCCGCAACGAAAATGGGCATTTTTGTCAACTTTCGGGCTTTCTGTAAGGTGGCTTTGGTAACAATTTCGCACGAATCAGCAGAAGAAGACGGGAACAAGGAGCAAAAAGAAACATAGTCAAATTGGTGGTCATTGGCCCAATGTACCGTGGTTAAATCGTTGCCGCAGGTGATTCCTTTCAAAAATGGCCGTCCAATAATGGTTTCAATCTCTTCAATTTCGGCGCATGGGTGGTCAAAATGGACACCGTCCAAGGCCGTTTCTTTTACTAATTCCCAGTGATTATTAATCAAAACGGGCACTTCGGCCGCGTGGGCCAACGCCGTAATTTCTTGGATTAAAGCGATTTTGTGGGTTTCCTCGGGCCAATGGTCCCAGATTTGCACCGTGCTTATGCCAGCGTGGAGGGCCTGCGCCAATCGAGGCAACGTAAATTCACTGTCCCAACTCGGGTCAATGACCAAATATACCCCACCCGTTATTTCATTACGTTTTTTCATGTAAGTCCTTGGGTTAAAGCATTGAAAAAAGCCGCCCAGTATGGGTCGGTTGCGGGTGGAATGATGCCCGCATACCCCGATTGGGTACGTTGTCGAATCCCCTTTTCGGAGGTCGTAAATTTGCCAACGCGGGTTGCTGGAATCCCTTCTTCCGCTAGTTTTTGAATCAATCGGGGCGTTTTTTCGGGTTTTACGGCCATAATCATTGCGCCAGCTCCTACCGAATAAGCGGGGTCAATGTCAAACAGGTCGCAAACAGTTTTAACAACGTGTCCGATGGGTAATGAATCGGTTTCTATTTCTGCCCCGCACTCAGAAGCCATGGCCATTTCGTAGATGGCGCCTAAGATGCCGCCTTCGGTCACGTCGTGCATGGCCGTTACGCTCGGTCCTTCCTTTTCGTTGAAAGCCGATGCAATCAGTCCTTCTTTCAGGCTGCTTGTGTGGTAAAACAATTCTGATGCTTCCTGAAAAATAGCCACACCACATTCATTTTTGACGGTATTGGGAAAACTACGCGCCAAAATAGAGGCGGCAATCAACGCAGCTTGTTTGGTTACGAGGATGTCGTTGCCGGGTTGCGCCCATTGGCTACACAGCATTTTGCCTTTTTCGGCCACGGCAATCATGGTGCTGCCACCCGCAATGGTTGAGTTGATGCCTTCAAACCGTCCTGTATGTCCGCCCGTGATAGCGACTTCGATTTGCTGACAAAAGTGGTGGATATATTGCCAATACGTCTGAAAATCAGCCTCTGGTAGCTCGGCAGGAAGGTTCAGAACAAACTGTGCGTATTGCGGTGCTACGCCCGTAGTGGCCATGTCGTTGGCCATCAAATGAACCGACAACCACGCCGATTCTTCTAGCCCGAGGCTCGGAATATAAGAAAGAGGATCGCTGGTGAGGGCCATTTCGTGCCCGTTGGGCAATTCAATGAGGGCAATATCGGTGCCGAAATGCGGGCCCATTTTGACCTCTTTGCGGGGGGCACCGCAGTAAGGGAAAATATGATTTTTAAACCCCTCGTCCGTTATTTTCCCCGTTTCGTTTGTCTTCATGGTTTACAGAAGTTTTACGTACAACCCAAAAAAATCGCCGTACGGCACGCTCCACTGCTGCACTGGAAACCACTCAGGCAGGCCAGTACAAGTCCATTTAATGCTATATTCGCGGCCTTTTAGGGCTTCGTCAATGACCGAAATGAGGTGATTGGGGGTGTAGAAAGTAGCAGTAACGTAAAATGGATTCTTGCCGAATGCTTGCTGAATACGCCGACGGGCTACCTTGGGCGAATTGCGGTTCATCATTCCAAACACAATACCGTGTTTGCCCACCCGCGCCGCTTCGCGAATCACCCGAACGGGGTCGCGGTAGTACTCAAAAGTGGTAATAAACGCCACGGCATCGAAGGTGTGGTCTTTGAATGGCATGAAGTGGGAGTCGGCCATCACCAAATCTCCTTTGAACAAATGCACGGCTTGCGCCAACATGAAAGGCGAAATATCGCCGCCAGAGGCCTCGATGCCGATTTGGTGCCACCACCGGGTAAAGCGTGTGGTGCCGCAGCCAAATTCCAAGAGGGTGTTGATACGGGAGTCTTTCTTGACGAGTTGTTCGATGACTTTCTTTTGCCACACTTCGGCCCGTTTGTAAGGGCCTTCGTACCATTGTTCGTAGGTATCGGTAAACTCCCGATTAAAAAACCACTCCTTGCGGTTTTGCCAGTTGGTCAGGTCTTTTTTGACGATTTCAAAGCTCATAGTTGTAACAAAAAAAAGCCACATCTCCCCCAAAAAGGGGAAATGTGGCTATGGATGATATGAATGTTTTCAGTGTGACGCATTTCCTACGCCGGTCCTAACCGGTTCAGGTTCACGGGTGTAATCTCAGCCTCAAATGAAGCACCCCGATGCAATTATTTATTTATGCCGTAAATCTAAAGGATTAATTTGACAATCGCACGATTTGTCCTTTTGAGCCGATGCCCCAACAGGTATTGCCCACGCAGGTCAGGGCGTGGAGTCCGTTGGTGGCTCCCGTGAGCGATTGCCAGGTTTTCCCGTTGTCTTTGGACCAGCCGCTTCCCGCGGGGCCGACGGCTACCAATGTACCGTTCTTTAATTTCTGAACCGCTTCTTTGAGCCCGTCGGGTGTGGTTGGGGTGCTTTTTTGCCAAGTTTGGCCACCATCGTTGGTGACGATTACGTTCTCAAAAGCTTGTTTTTCGGCTTTGTAATCACCGCCCACGGCGATTCCGTTTTTTGCGTCCCAAAAATGCAACCCAAATATTCCCGACGATGCATTGGCTTTCATGGGCGTATCGGTTACTTGCCACGTAGCGCCCCAATCGGTGGAGCGAAAAATGCGGGCGCGGTCGGCACCGCCCGTGCCGACCCAAACATTTTTGGTGCCTTGCATGACCATCGTCGAGTTGCTGGCGGCAAAAGAAGCCTCGTTGGGTAAATTGGCGGGTAGCGTAGCCGGGGAGAGTCGCTCCCAGGTTTTGCCGCCGTCGGTGGTTTTAAGAAGGTATAAATGGCCGTTGATGGGGTCGCCGAAGATGAGGCCGTTCTTTTTGTCCCAAAAGGCAATTCCGTCCAGAAAAACGCCTTTTTGATCGGTTTGCCATACTTGTGTCCAGGTTTTGCCCGCGTCGTCGGTGCGATAAATACGCGCCTGCCCTTCTTCGGCCAAACCTGCACTGACGGCCACGGCGGTTTTTTCATCTAGGCCCTTAATGCCCCTAAAATCTAGTTTTTCTGCGCCAGGCACTTGTAAAACGCTCCAGTTTTCACCACCAGTGGTGGTACGCAACACCGTTCCTTTGCTACCGCCAGCCCAGATGGTTTTTTCGTTAATGGCCGAAATAGCCCTGAAATGCGCTTCTGTAGGGCTGCTTTGTGGAACCCACTGCGCTACAAGGAGTGTTGGTAGAAAAAATGTTGAAAAAATAATGGTTCGTAAAAACATTTGGGTGTACAATTTGTCGTAAACAATAAATGAAAGATTGTAAAATTGGGCTTGTCAGGGATTTAAAATAAATTTGAGTTTATCACGTTTTTCTACGTCAAAACCTTCTCAACAAATATGCAGAAATTAATTTCAAAAACACTTCTTTTCGCCATCGGTGCGTCGTTGTTAGTGGGGATAAATGCGTGTAAACAAACCGACGTAAAAGCGGGGGATGAGTTGGTCAACGAATTTATTTCGGTCAACATGGATTATTGGTACTACTGGAAGAACAAAATTCCTGCGGGTGCTCTGGACAATAAATCATTGGCGCCCGAAACGTTTTTTAATTCATTGCTTTATACTTTTGATAGAACCGCTCGCCCCGACGGCGACCGCTTTTCTCGTTTTTTAGAAAATGCAGAAGAAACGGAATCTTCGTTGTCGGGCGAGAGCAAAACGACAGGGGCTCGCTTGGCTTTGTACAACAGCAACAATAACATTGCCGCTTTTGTGATGTACGTATTTCCGGGCTCGCCAGCAGCAAAGGCGGGGATTAAGCGCGGGGATGTTTTCAGTAAGATAACGGTAGATGGACAGCTCGCAACGGTAGACAATTATGGGTCGCTCTTGGCCGCGGGAACGAACTACGTGTATACGTTGGGTCGCTATGAAAATCGGGCCTTTGTGTCGGGCGACCAGACCAAAACGGTGGTGGCGCAACCTTTGCAGGAAGACCCGATGCTGTTGGATACGGTTTATACAAAAGGAACCAAAAAGATTGGGTATTTGGTGTATAATCGCTTTTATTCTAAACCCAACAACAGTGAACAGCCTTTGTACGACCAAAAAATGGTGACCATTTTCGGCAAATTTAAGGCGGCGGGTATCAATGAATTTATCCTTGATTTGCGCTATAATGGAGGCGGATATACGTCTACGGCCCGTACATTGGGCAGTTTTATCGCCAAAGGTGTAACCGACAAAACGGTTTTTTCCCGTGATGAATACAACGCAACCGTAACTCCCGAACTGGAAAAGAAACAGGGAAAAGACTTTAATGTGAACTATTTCCAACCGAAAACCGAGAACATCGGTGGAAACTTACAGCGGGTGTATGTATTGGTGAGTAGCCGTACTGCTTCGGCGAGTGAGTTGGTTATCAATGCCTTGAAACCTTTTATGGATGTGTTTATTATTGGCGATGTTACGGTCGGCAAAAACGTGGGTTCTATTCTTATCAAAGACCCCAAAAATCGGTTCCCGCAGGGAATGATGCCGATTGTGATTAAGGTTTTCAATTCGGCGGGGCAATCGGATTATACGGCAGGCTTTACCCCGAATGTGGTGATTAAAGAAGATATTTCTCAGCCATTTTATGCCTTTGGGGATCTGCGCGAGCCACTTTTATCGGAGGCCTATTATCAAATTACGGGCAATCGTAGCGCCCGCCGGGGTGTTTCAGAAACTCCCGATAGCGACCGCCTCAGAATTGCGCCTTCGTTGATTGAAACAGAAATGATTGTTGATAAGCCTTTTTTGAAGTGAGTTGATTCCCTAAAAAAAGGAAAAAACAAAGGGGGGTAAGAAGTTGAGTCTAAATCTCATTACTTCTTACCCCCTTCATTGTTCGTATCTAAATGCCCTCTTAGCTCTCTAATCCCTGTGGTGCCAAAACTACTTTTGTGGGATTGGGGTTAACTAGGTCGGATTCCACCAAACCGTCGCGGAGACGGATGATGCGGTGGGCGTATTTGGCGATGTCGTCCTCGTGGGTTACTACTACGATGGTATTTCCTTTGGAATGTAATTGGTCAAACAAATCCATAATTTCGTAGGAGGTACGGGTGTCTAAGTTTCCGGTGGGCTCATCGGCCAACAGAATACTGGGGTCGTTGACCAATGCCCGAGCAACAGCAACTCGTTGGCGCTGCCCACCAGAGAGTTCGTTGGGGCGGTGACCCGCGCGATTTTCTAGTCCTACGTTTTTTAGGGCAAACATGGCTTTTTCGGTGCGTTGCGCTTTGGTGTATCCTGCATAAATCAGGGGCAGGGCTACGTTTTCGAGGGAGGTCATGCGGGGCAGAAGATTAAAGGTCTGAAACACAAACCCAATCTCTTTATTGCGCACTTCTGCCAATTCATTTTCACTCATATCACTGACGTCCTTACTGTTTAGGATGTATTTGCCTGAAGTGGGTGTGTCCAAACAGCCGATGATGTTCATCAGGGTAGATTTTCCAGAGCCAGATGGGCCCATAAAGGCCACATACTCACCTTTATTGACCGAAATCGTTACGTCTTTGAGGGCATCTATCACTTCGCTACCCATGATGTAGCGTTTTGCAATGTGGGAGGTTTCGATGATTTTCATGACTGTGTGATTTTCGCTAAAATAAATGTCTATGCGTATAA
>JAIXPV010000639.1 GCA_027486105.1 Runella sp.
CAAAGACTTTCGCACCATCACCATCACGGCTCCTTCCAAAGACCTGTACCAAATTGATTTTGACGTCACCATGGAGACCCTGATGGATGTCACCATTCTGAAAACCAATCACTCACTTTTCAGCGGACGCATGGACCCAGATTTGGCGGTTATCAACGGAGGCACGATGATCAACGCCGAAGGAAACCAAGCCGAAAAAGGAACGTTTGGCATAAAATCAGCGTGGATAGATTGCTCGGGCAAAAGAGGCAACAAAGTAGAAGGCATGACCATTATGCAGCACCCATCCAACCCTTGGTACCCTTCACCGTGGTTCACGCGTGACTATGGTTTCTTTTCCCCTACCCCCATGTATTGGCCACAGGACGACAAAGCAACGGTAATGAAAAAAGGAGAAAAATTGGTCTTGCGGTATCGGGTTCTGGTTCATTCTGGCAACCACCAAACGGCAAACATTTCTAGCTTATTTGAGAAATATAAAAGCGAGTAAAAAGGAGTAAGATTGTGGAGGGAAGTCAGACGATAGTCAGACCTCGAAAACTAATAGTAAATACTCGCTACTGACTACTAATTTTATGACATTCATTCAAACAATGCGTTGGTTTGGGCCAAACGACCCCGTTTCGTTAATGGACATTCGTCAGGCGGGGTGTACGGGTATTGTTACGGCCCTACACCAAATCCCCGTTGGGGAAGTTTGGCCCGTCGAAGCCATTCAACAACGCATTCAACTCATCGAAGCAGACAATGACCGCTATACCCCGCTCACGTGGGAAGTAGTAGAGAGCCTGCCCGTTCATGAAGACATCAAAAAAGGTCTGCCGAGCCGAACGCAGTACATTGAAAACTACAAAGTATCGCTACGCAATTTGGCCGCCTGCGGCATCAAAACGGTGTGTTATAACTTTATGCCTGTGCTGGATTGGTCCCGCACCAATTTGAACTATAAAATGCCTGATGACTCCCTCGCCCTGCGTTTTGTGTGGGAAGATTTTGCGGTGTTTGACCTGTGCATTCTCAAACGGGCCAATGCCGAAACCGATTATACGCCCGAAGTACAAGAAACTGCCAAACGCAAGTTTGCCGCCATGACGGCGGAGGAAACCGCCACGCTCCAAAATACAGTTTTATTGGGCTTACCAGGCTCAAATGAAGCCTTTGAACTGGCTACTTTTCAGGGCTTACTGAATAATTACAAGCACATCGGAGACAAAGAATTACGCGAAAACCTGTATTATTTCATTCAACAGATAGCTCCTGTGGCCGAAGAAATCGGCGTAAACCTTTGCATCCATCCCGACGACCCACCAAAACCGCTGTTGGGGTTGCCACGTGTAGTGAGTACCGAAAGCGATTTAGCACAACTGATGGATACCTGCAAAGTACGCGCCAACGGCATCACGTTTTGTACGGGTTCGCTCGGTGTACGGCCCGACAATGACTTACCAAAAATGGTAGAACGTTTCGGCGACCGAATCCATTTTGTGCATTTGAGAACGACCAAGCGGGAGGAAAATCCTTTGAATTTTCACGAAGCCGCTCATTTGACGGGCGATGTAGACATGTACGATGTCGTAAAAGCCTTTGTTTTAGAAGGAAAAAGAAGACAAACGCAAGGGAGAAACGACACCCAACTTCCGATGCGCCCAGACCACGGCCATCAGATGCTGGACGATTTGCACAAAACAGGAAAAGACAAATCTTATCCGGGTTATTCGGCCATTGGTCGTTTAAAGGGTTTGGCCGAATTGCGGGGGTTAGAGCTTGCCATTGAAAAAAGCCTCAACCCTTGAATTGCCTCCTGCTTTAGCTAGAGGATAACAAATAATGGCTTTGGCCAAATAAAATCAATGACAAGATATTTCTTTTTCTTTCTCCTACTACTCTCCGCCGCCGCCCTTGCCGATGATGGTTCGCGGCTTTGGCTCAATTACGATTTAATCAAAGACACTAAATACCGAGAAAGCTGCATCGCCTCCGCAAAATTTATCGCTGTTTCGTCTGATAATCAAACCCTAAAAATCGCCGCTGAAGAACTTCAAACGGGCTTACAAGGATTATTGGGCAAAAAAGTCCCCATCATAAAAACGGCAACATCAACGGGGGGCATTCTTCTGAATGTAAACCAAAATGCGCCTTCAAGTGCCAATATTTCCAACGAAGGATATGAAATTTATACCGAAAAAGGCAACCTCGTCATCTCCTCCAAAACCGAAACGGGTGTATTGTACGGAGCGTTTGAAGTGTTGAGGGCGGTTCAAACGGGCAAATCGCTCGCCAAGCTTTCCATTACAAGTAGCCCCAAGGTAAAGATTCGAATGCTTAACCACTGGGACAACGCCAACGGAACCGTAGAGCGCGGCTATGCAGGCTCGTCGATGTGGAAATGGAACGAACTACCCCACCGCGTCGACCCACGTTATGTAATGTACGCCCGCGCCAATGCGTCAATAGGCATCAACGCCACCTCCATCAACAACGTCAATGCCAGTTCTAGGTTTCTAACTGCAGAATATTTAGAGAAAATCAAAGCCGTGGCTGATGTGCTTCGTCCTTATGGCATCAAGGTATTTATTTCGGTCAACTTCCGCTCCCCTCGCACCCTCGGCGGACTCAAAACCTCCGACCCGCTCGACCCCGAAGTGCGCAAATGGTGGAACGACAAAACCAAAGAGATTCACCAATACATCCCTGATTTTGGCGGGTATTTGGTCAAAGCAAATTCGGAAGGCGAGCCTGGCCCGCAGGATTACGGCCGCACCCACGCCGACGGCGCCAACATGCTAGCCGAGGCCATGCGTCCGTTTAGCGGCATAGTCATCTGGCGGGCCTTTGTGTACAATGCCGATCCCAACGGCGACCGTTTCAAGGAAGGCTACGCTCAATTCAAACCTCTCGACGGTACATTCGACCCTAAAGTGATTGTCCAAGTCAAAAATGGCCCGATTGATTTTATGCCTCGGGAGCCTTTTCATCCCATGTTTGGAGCGTTTCCCAAAACAACGCTAGGCATGGAATTTCAGATTACGCAAGAGTATTTGGGACAATCTACTCACCTGACCTATTTGGCACCAATGTTCAAAGAATGTTTGGATACAGATACTTACGCCAAAGAGCAGGGCTCTACCGTGGCCAAAGTCATTGACGGAAGTTTATATAACTCCCAGTACTCCTTAATGGCAGGCGTGGCCAACACAGGTTCAGATGTCAACTGGTGCGGGCATCCGTTCAACCAGAGCAACTGGTACGCTTTTGGCCGATTAGCTTGGGACCACACGCTTTCTTCGGAGCAGATTGCATCAGAATGGATTCGAATGACCCTGACCCAAGCAAAACCAACGGAGCAGAAAATCTCCGACATGATGATGAAATCACATCCTATCTACGTGAGTTATACCTACCCCTTGGGAACGTCTCACATGATGGGCGAAAGCCACCACTACGGGCCAGAGCCTTGGCTCGCCAAAAGTGCACGCCCCGATTGGACATCGGTGTATTATCACCGTGCTGATTCCATTGGGCTGGGTTTTGACCGAACAGGAAAGCTGAGCAATGCTTTGCAACTTTATAGCCCAGAAGTTCAGCAAAAGTGGGGCAATCCCCAACAATGCCCGCTCGACTATTTGCTTTGGTTTCACCACGTACTTTGGTCCCAAAAACTGAGTACGGGCCGAAGCCTATGGGATGAGCTATGCGTACGTTATTACGACGGCGTAGTACAAGTCGGAAACCTGCAAAAGATTTGGGAAAGCACCAAAGCCGACGTTGACTCCGAAATCTTTGAAAACGTAAAAGGCAGGTTAAAAATACAAGAAAAAGAGGCCTTATGGTGGCGCGACGCGTGCGTGTTATACTTTGGTGAATATTCAAAAATGCCCATTCCTAAGCCCTTAATACCTCCCCAAAGAACATTAAATGAAGTTAAAAAACTAGTAGAAATTTATCATTTGCGATGAGAGAATCAGAAAATTCAGCCGAAGAACTTACTTTATCCCATACCCAATCCGTCTTCTCATTGGAGGGAAAAATCGCCCTGATTACGGGCGGTGGCAGCGGCATTGGCTACGATATTGCCCAGTGTATGACCCACGCAGGGGCCACGGTCATCATCACGGGCAGGCGCGAGCACGCTCTTCAAGAAGCAACGGCCGCATTGGGCGATTCAGCCCATTACGTCGTGAATGACGTCACAGAACTAGACACCTTGGAAGGCCTTGTCGAAACCATTGTAAGCACCTACGGCGAAATTGACATTTTGGTCAACAATGCAGGCATCAACATGAAAAAACCTGCGCTAGAAGTCACAGACCATGATTTTGACCGCATCATTCATACCAACCTCAACGCCGTTTTTGCCCTTACCCGCGCCTGCGCCAAACGCATGGTGGCCCGCCAAAGTGGCTCTATTTTGATGATTTCGTCAATGGCGGCCTATTATGGCATCGACCGCGTGGTGGCCTATGCCGCGTCCAAATCGGGGGTGGAAGGCATGGTGAAAGTGTTGGCTTCCGAATTTTCAAAATATAACGTCCGCGTCAACGCCATTGCACCGGGCTTCATCGAAACCAACATGATGAAAACCGCCATGAGCAGCGACCCCGACCGCATGAATCGCGCCCTCAACCGAACACCCATGGGCAAATTTGGCAAGCCGCAGGACATCGGCTGGGCCGCCGTCTTTTTAGCCTCCGAGGCTGCTGCTTACATCACGGGGGCTTCATTGCCAGTCGATGGAGGAAATTCCATTGGGTTTTAACATTTGTGGTACGATAAATGCTTTCTAACAAAGGTATTTATCGCACCACCAACCCAGTTAACTACCTATCGAGATGAGATTTTCACTTTTGTTTTTCGGTTGTTTTTTACTAGCAAGCTATCTCTCGGCCCAAACCATAACTGCTTTTGCCAGTCGGGATTCGGTAGATATTTTCCAACAGGGCACGGCTCCCAGTGTGATTAAGCAATATAATGCATTATGGGAAAATACCGACCAGAAAGCTTTTTGGGCAGAATTTCAGCAAAAATTCGCCAATGATTTCGATCAAAAAAAACAGTATGAACTATTGTTTTCCCAAACCGCCGATATGCGGGAAATTGAGCTGTTTAAGGCCCGAAACCAACAAATAACATTTTTAAAATCCCATCCCAATTTTTCAGCTTTTTCCGATTCATTTAAACATTACGTCGAAAACACCGCCCGTTGGAATTATTGGTATTGGCTGCTCAACTACGCCGTTACCCGGAGCAATGCCGATACCAAAAACCTCAAAATGTCGGCACTCCCTAACGTAATGACCGAGGCCCTCGACCCTAAAAAAATCGCCGACGAAGAGGCCTTTCTGACGCCCTCTTACCGAGACTTTTTGACGGTATTTGTGACTTATTTTAATTCGAGAGAACACGCATTCAATAAATACACCGACTTGTCGGCGGCTATGAATGATAAAGTAGCTTTTGCGCGGCGATACCTAACTGGCAACTTGCTCCCTTTTTATCTCTGCCGATTGCTGCGTGACAACTGCACAAATACCCCTAAAGAGGCGGTAACAAATGCCCTAGATGTCTTAAAAAGCCTGCCTCAAAGCGAGCGCTATACCGCATTGGCTACCCAAAAATGTTACGAAGTCCTCACCCGAAAAGAAGAGAAAAAACCAGTCCCTGAGCTCACAAAAGCCCCCGCCAAAGGAGACGAAATTGCATTTTCATCGATTGACGGCAAGAATTTTTACCTCTCTGATTTCAAGGGGAAAGTCGTTTATGTAGACTTTTGGGCGAGTTGGTGCGGCCCCTGCCGGGCGGAGTTTCCGTATTCCAAAACCATGCACGAAAAGCTGACGGAAAAACAGTTAAAGAAAATCGTTTTCCTCTACATCTCAGTCGACCAAAACCCGCAGCTTTGGAAAAAAGCCCTTCAAGAATTACAACTTCCTGGTGAACACGGCCACGTAAACGGAGCCCGCAGTGCGCAACTTCTCAGTAAATTTGACATCACAGGTATTCCACGGTACATGATTATTGATAAAGACGGAAAAATTGTGGCAGCCAATGCCTCCCGTCCTAGCTCTCCCAACACGCTTACTGAATTGTTGAAATTGATTGATTAATCCTACCTAACACCCTCCTTATCGATGAAATCTTACACCTTGCTGTTAGTAGTTGGATTGCTTTCACTCACTTCGGCTGCTCAAATCCCCGTGGGTATTTTCGAAAACCACGACGACATCGGGCAAGTACTCAACGCCCAAACCGCCCGTGAACAAACCCCATCGTCCCGTTTCTGGGATATTGCTTGACGTGGCCTAGCATAGCAAGTATTGAAAACCAAAAACTCAACTCCCTTAAAATGAAACCCTTAAACCAATTCTTGCTTTTATGCCTCTTACCTTTTTCAACTTTTGCGCAATTTGGGCTTACCGCGGCCCAACGCGACAGCCTCAATAAGCTAACCGCCGCCGACCACGCCAACATGAAGCAGCAACTAGGCATTAAAACCTTGCGGCCTGGCCCCAGCGGCAACGAATCGGCTCCTAATCACGCCAATTATGAAGAATCAACGGCCAATCCCTGCCCTGCTTTACCCGATATTTTGACGTTGAAAAATGGCAACAAAGTAACTTCTGCCGATATGTGGTGGGCACAGCGCCGCCCCGAAATCGTTGAAGAATTTGAACGGGAAGTATACGGAAGGCTGCCTAAAAATATCCCGAAAGTAACGTGGAAAGTGGAGACCATAGACAATGAATTTGTAGGGCGGATTCCAGTAGTAGCCAAAAAATTGACTGGCCACGTAGACAACAGTACGTATCCTTCCATCAAAGTAGACATCAACATGATGTTGGTGGTTCCTTCCAACGTAAAAGGCCCCGTTCCCGTGCTAATGATGTTTGGACGTCCGTATTTCCCTTCCCCTGCCCAGCCCAACAATGAAGATTTTGAAAAAATTAACGCCGCTTTCAAAGAGATACTCATCAAAAGTAATCCCGAGATGAAGGCTATTTTTGAGAAATACCCTGCTTACAGCCCCGTTGCTCGCGCCTCCCTCCCCAATTTCTTTACCCCCCTTCCCAATGGCGACTCCCCGGGTACGGAACAGCTATTAGCCGCAGGTTGGGGCTATTGTACCATCGACCCATCGAGTATTCAGGCAGATAATGGCGCGGGACTTACAAAGGACATCATTGGCTTGGTCAACAAAGGTCAATACCGCAAGCCCGACGATTGGGGCTCGCTCCGGGCATGGGCATGGGGCGCGGCGCGTGGGTTAGATTATTTAGAAACCGACCCTGCCGTAGATGCCAAAAAAGTGGGCATCGAAGGCGTTTCCCGTTATGGAAAAGCGGCTTTAGTGACCTTGGCTTTTGAGCCACGTTTTGCCCTAGGGCTGATTGCCTCCTCTGGAAAAGGCGGAACGACCTTGCATCGCAGAGTATTTGGCGAAGCCGTCGAAAGCCTGACGGCTAGCGGTGAGTATCATTGGATGGCCCGAAATTACCTGAAATACGGTACCGAAGAATCTGGTTTTGGCAAAAAAACGGGTTGCGATTTGTCGGTAGATTCGCACGAATTAATTGCGCTGTGTGCACCTCGCCTTTGCTACGTAAGCTACGGTATTCCCGAAAAAGGCGATGCCAAATGGCTCGACCAGCAAGGCAGCTACATGGCAACAATTGCGGCAGGTGCTGCTTATAAGCTCTTGGGAGCAAAAGACTTAGGGGTTTCAAACGACCCTATGAAAGAAAAAATGCCACCCATGCTTACGAGTATGCACAACGGGCAACTGTCGTGGAGGCAGCACGACGGCGGCCACACCGACCAACCCAACTTTCAGCATTTTATCCCTTGGGCAAGCAAGATGCTGAAATACGAAAAAGCGGGGCAGTAACAGGGCGTGTCGGCGGTAGCTTAAACGTTAGTTTTTTTACACTATAAACACCTGTCTATCAGTTTATAAATACAGAACAATTATACTTATTCTCTTTTAACCTTTCTTATCAATACACTAAGGATTTATCAAAAACGCTGATGCAAAGCGCTTAAGAGAAAATTGGCCTAACCCCTAAACCGAACCTTTTACCGATGACAAAGCTACTCCTCCCGCTATTTCTTGTCAGCCAGCTGGTTTTTGCCCAGACCACTGAGCCAGTCGCTTCTAAAGTCTACAAATGGTCAGATTTGGAAGTAGTAAAAAGAACAAAAGGCGAAACCCGCCCCATCTTGGAAGGTACAACGCCACATTTCAAGTTGTTTAAAGTCCACGCAACCACCGTCAATCCCAAAAGCAGAATGCGTGACAGTGAATATACCCAAGAAAATGAGGAACTGCTCATCATAAAAGAAGGCGTCTTGACGGTGACCGTAGAAGGCAAAATCAAAGAACTGAAGCCCGGAGGCATTGCCCTCATCATGTCGGGCGATAAGCGCAGTGTGGTCAACAATACCGATACGCCCGTGACATACTACGTTTTTCAGCTCAATTCGGTCGCACCGCTTGACATTGAAAGGGGCAAAACGGCGGGCGGCTCGCTGTTGCTCAATTGGGACGAAACCGAGTTCAAAGGCCATGACAAAGGCGGCAGAAGGAATTTTTTCGACCGCCCAACGAGCATGAGCAAGCGTTTTGAAATGCACGTAACAACCCTCACTGGCAATTGGATGAGCCACCCCGCGCACCGCCACCCAGCCGCCGAGATTTTACTGTTGGTCAACAGTCAGGAAGGCGAAGCCGATAGCCAAGCCAAAGAAATCATTGATGGCGTATGGCATGACTCAAAAGTAGGGGATATCATTTTCCTCAACTCAAACGTACCGCACGGACTTCAAAATACAAGCAAAGGCTCATGTACTTATTTTGCTTTTCAGTTTGAGTGAATTTTAGTTTTGGACACAGAGTTGCACGGAGGTTGTCACTGAGTATCACAGAGAATTTAATTATTTTCCTCTTTGATACTCAGTGTTTTACCGCGTCGGCGGACCGCTCAAAGAAACCGCTCGGCGGACCGTTCTGTGTCAAAAAACAATGAAGTAATTTTACTGTTGTTCAACTTTGCTTTCCAACTAATCACTTCGTATGGAAAATCGCATCAATCGCCGCACTTTTATTAAAAACAGTTCGCTGGCTACGGTCGCCCTATCAAGCGAAGGGCTGAATTTTGAAGGTAAGAAAAAGAACAAATTGCCTCAATGGAAAGGCTTCAATGTGCTGGATTTCTTTTCGCCCGACCCCGCCAAAAGTCGTCCTCAAACGCCGGAAATGTATTTTAAATGGATGGAAGATTGGGGCTTTGACTTTGTCCGAATTCCGATGGCGTACCCCGCTTATCTGAAATTTGACCGCTCCAAAAACATCCGAATCGACGAAGTCAGAAACATTGACACTCAAATGACCGACCGCATCGAGCAGTTGGTTTATTGGGCGCAAAAATACCACCATCACGTTTCGCTCAATCTCCACCGCGCGCCGGGCTATTGCATCAACGCGGGCTTTGTGGAGCCTTACAACCTGTGGACCAACGAGCAGGCGCTGAGCGACTTCTGCTATCATTGGGAATTTTGGGCGAAGAGATTCAAAGATACGTCTTCCAAAAAAATCAGCTTTGACCTCCTCAATGAACCGAGCTGGCGCGACGACATGAACGACCAATTGGGCAAAAAAACCAAACTGGGACCCGAAATGTACCGCAAGCTGATTTTGGCGGCCTACAATACCATCAAAGGCGTAAACAAAAAGCACTTAATCATTGCCGATGGCAACAACGTCGGCAACGACGTGATTACGGGTATTTCAGATTTGGAAGTGGGCCAGAGCTGCCGAGGCTACACGCCTTCCATCATCTCGCATTACAAAGCCTCGTGGGTGTACAAAGACCCAGAAAGCCTGCCCGTTCCCGTTTGGCCCGGAAAGGTGGGCGACCAAAACCTGAGCCGCAAAATGTTGGAAGACAAATTTCAACCGTGGATAGACCTCAAAAACAGCGGTACGGGCGTACATTGCGGCGAGTGCGGCTGTTTTAACAAGACGCCCCACGCTGTATTTTTGGCGTGGTTCAAAGATTTGCTCGGCATTCTGAGCGAAAACGGAATCGGCTTTGCGTTATGGGAATTTGACGGCTCCTTTGGTTTGCTCAATTCGGGAAGAAGCGACGTTGATTACGAAAATTTCCAAGGCCAAAAATTAGATAGAAAACTGCTGACGCTTTTGCAGAAAGTGTAGGGGGGGGTGCATTACTGGCGTTCAATAATAAAACCCAAAAACAAATTTGGAAAGCCCGATACAAACCTTACTTTTGTAGAGTGATTAGTCAATCTAGTAGAAATGGATAAAAAAGAACAGATACTGGCGAGTGCGTTGAAGCTCTTTGTAGAGTTTGGTTTTCATGGTACGCCCACGAGCAAAATCGCTAAGGAAGCGGGGGTATCCAACGGCACCCTTTTTCATTATTTTGCCACCAAAGAAGACCTGATAAAGGAATTGTACATCACCATCAAAAATGATTTAAACCAATTTTTATTCTCAAAGATTACGCCTGAGGATGGTGTCGAAACCATTATAAAAAAAGTCTTTATCTATTTCATCTACTGGGCCTTAGACAACAGAGAAAAGAATCATTACATCCAACAGGTGCTTTTTTCACCGCATATTTTTCAAATCTCCGAATCGGTTTTGATGGAGCAATCCCAGAAACACATTCAGTTGATTGAAGAAGCAAAAGCGAGTAAAATTATCAAAGATTTACCCACCGATTTGATTTATACCTTGGCCAACAGCCACTTGATGGGTATCTACAATTACGTGGTCAACTTACCCCCCGACAAAC
>JAIXPV010000726.1 GCA_027486105.1 Runella sp.
ATACTCAACGCATTGCGGTGCTTCGCAAAGCCTTTGCGGAGCAGAACGTCATTATTGCCGAAGTGGGCGCGTGGGTCAATATGCTAGACGCTGATGCCGAAAAACGGAAGAAAAACATGGCTTACGTGACCGAGCGGCTGGCGTTGGCGGAGGAAATTGGGGCGCTGGTCTGCATTGACATTGCGGGTTCGTACAATTCCAAATACTGGGACGGGCCGGATGCCCGCAATCTGACCAAAGAATATTTTGATGCGACGGTCGAAAATTGCCGAAAAGTGATTGACGCTGTCAAACCCAAAACGGCCAAATTTGCCCTTGAAATGATGGGCTGGAGCCTGCCCAACGATGCCGATTCTTGCCTGAAATTCATCAAAGCCATGGACCGCCCTGCGTTTGCAGCGCATGTCGATATTGCCAACATTATCAATTCGCCTGAGCGTTTTTATCAAAATACGGCCTTAATCAACGATACCTTTAAGAAACTGGGCAAGTGGATTGTATCCTGCCACGCCAAAGATGTGGTAGGAAAAGATGTGCATTTTGCCGAAACCATGCCTGGGCGCGGCGGCATGGACTACGCAACCTATCTTCGAAATGTAACGGCACTACCGCGCGAAGTGCCTTTGATGTTGGAACATTTGCGTACCGCCGAAGAATACGACGAAGCACGCTTGTATGTGATGAAAATGGCAAAAGATACGGGGATTCCGTTGGCGTAGGGTACTTCTTTGAGGGTAGAATTTTCGGCGTCTGACGGTGAAAAACCATCGGACGCTTTTGCTTTTTCGCCCCATTTTTGGCGGATTTCGTCACAGATTTCACTTCTGGGTAGCTACGCAGTATACTTTTGAATTGTCTAACCTAAAACAGCCATTTTTTAATCATTACTCCTATGACGTTTCAACGCTTCCGTCAAATCGAATTTTGGGTGATTACTGCCCTTGCCGCTTTGTTCTTGTTAATCACACTTGCCACTGATTACCAGCATTTTTCGCGCGTGTGGTTTCAACTTGACGCGCTTGAACAAAACCGTATTTATTTTCGATATGATTGGGCAACCAATGGGTTGTGGCCCATTCTGACTATTTTTCTGACCCTATATGGCAGTTGGTACGTGCTAAACCACGTCATAATTCCCCGTTATTGGCCCAATCAGCTCAATTTTTTTGCGATGGGGTTGATGCTGATTGGTATTGTGGTGTTGACGGGTGCTTGGAGTTATTTGTATAGTTGGAAGGAACTTGATTTCAGACACGATATCAATTACAACATTATTGGAGCGAAAGTTTTGTCGTCGTTCCGACTTAGGAGCTTAGCTTTACTTAGTGGTGGTTTGTTTTTGGCTTTGGTATTGTATACCCTTCTGTCTCAGGCGTACCAATGGGCGCTGCAACAAGCAGAAACAAATCCAAACACAAACCAAAAAACCATTAAAGATGGTAGCAGCTTGGCGTTGATTGGATTTGTGCTGTGGATTGCACTCCAGATCACGTCTGGTAATTTTTTCTTTATCCCTGCGCTGATTTGGGTACAGGGCGCGTTTCTTCACGCTTATTTGTATCATCACAACCTGCTGAGATGGAAGACGTTTATGTTTCGTAGAAACAATGAAAACCGCCAAGCTTTTCTCACTTTGTTAGCCGTTTTGGCCGTTAGTTTTGGCAGCAGTATCGTTTTGGTTTTGTTGTATGACTCATTTAGAAATTACTTGTATGGCTACAATGCAAATGAAATTTTCGCTTTTTGGCTAGTGTCTTGGCTGGGGGCTATTGCCGTTACGCTGATTCGTCAGTTTATGGTGAAACCGCTGGAAACCAATCTCAATCGTAACCAAGCTGAGCTTTCGGCCCTTCGGGCCCAAATCAACCCGCATTTTTTGTTCAATGCCATGAATACACTTTATGCCACGGCCATTGAAGAAAACGCCGAAAAAACCTCCCACGGGATTCAGCAGCTGTCGGATATGATGCGGTTTATGATGCACGAAAACAACCAAGAGCAAATAGATGTGCAACAGGAAGTGGCTTATTTGAGAAACTATATTGATTTGCAGCGACTTAGGTTGTCGGAGTCTGATAAGCTTGAACTGAAAGTGGACTTAGATGATGCCCTTTGTTTGCGGAGTATTGCGCCGATGTTGCTGATTCCTTTTGTCGAAAATGCCTTCAAACACGGCATCAGCTTGCGTAATCAATCATGGATTTATATTAAATTGTATTGTCAACAAGAACAACTTTACTTTTCGGTTTTTAACAGCATTCACCCGCGCCACGAAGAAGACCCCGAAAAATATTCGTCGGGAATTGGGCTGGTCAATGTGCAGAAACGCTTAGAACTGTTGTATCCTAAAACGCATGATCTCCGTATTCATCGTACAGAAAAGGAGTTTTCGGTGCGGTTAGTGATTGATTTTGCTAAAAAAGGTAAAAAGCTGAACTCAATATTGGCTACTTATGATCAACTCTAAGCATGTACTGTTTATTTTTGCGATTCATAAATCAATCTGACGGATGATTGCCATTGCCATCGACGATGAGCCCAAAGCGCTGGATATTGTGCGGAATTTTGCGGAAAAAGTGCCTTTTTTGGCTTTGAAAGCTACCTTTCAGGATGCTTTTGAGGCGTTGGACTTTCTTCAGCGGGAGTCCGTAGATTTGATTTTTTTGGACATCAAAATGCCTGACATTTCTGGACTTGAATTTTTAAGAGTACTTTCCAATCCGCCGTTGGTGATTTTTACCACCGCCTATGCCGAGCATGCCGTACAGAGTTATGACTTCGATGCCATTGATTATCTGCTCAAACCCTTCGCCATCAGTCGGTTTCTGAAAGCCTGTGCCAAAGCCCATGACGTGCTGAAAGTGAGAGAGTTAGCGCTTTTGGAAGAAAACAAGCGACAGGCGGCGGGGAGCATCTTGCTCGAAAATGTTTCAGCTAAGCCAGCGCCTGCGGTACTAGAAAGTATTTTTGTTAAAAATGGCTATGAGCAGGTGCGGGTGCTGCTTGACGATATTTTGTATTTAGAGGCGGGTGGCAACTACGTGGTTTTTATCACCAAATATCAAAAAATCGCTTCTCGTATGACCATGAATGAAGCCGAATCATTGCTGCCGCCTGAGCACTTTGTGCGTATTCATCGCTCTTATATTGTGGCCAAAGATAAAATAGAGCGGTTTGACCGGTATGAGGTGTATATTAATGGTCAAGTGATACCGATTGGTGCCAATTATAGTTATCAGCAATTGATGGGTAAATAATTGATAATGAGCGAGAATTAAGATAAGGAAGGTTTTCTGAAAATGTGTATATTTCAGCTTTATTTTACAATACCTTCAAACCTTCCTACTTCAATGAAAACCTTAAGAATCAATTACATGGCGGTCTTTATGTCCGCAATCGCCACCTTTGTTTTAGGGGCTATCTGGTACATTACCTTCCAACCTCAATGGCTCGCCTTGACGGGCCTGACCGAAGATAAAATACAGGCTGGCGGTGGAGGAAGTATAGGGTATGCGGTTAGTTTTATTACGTACCTATTGGGCGCCTACGCAATGGCACTCTTGTTTAAATCCATGAATATCAGTACCGCCCAAACGGGCGCCCTGACGGGTGCGTTGATCGGAGCGCTGATTGTGGGAGGAAATATTTTTACCAACAATGCCTACGAAATGAAGCCCGTGGAATTGTCTATCCTCAATGCTGGATTTAGTGCAGTAAGCAGTGCGGTGATGGGGGCTATCTTGGGCGGATGGCGAAAATATACATAGAAATATTGAAAAGAATCATAAAAAGCGTTAGTTGGTATCAGACCAGCCGACGCTTTTTTAGTATTATTGCAGAAAATACAAAACCCTCCTTAACCAATGTCTAAACCCTCTACCCAAAACTCGCTTTTTGGACTTCCCGTGATTGTGGCCGCCCTAGGCTATTTTGTTGATATATATGATTTATTATTATTTGGTATTGTACGTGTACCTAGCCTCAAGGATTTAGGATTGAATGAGCAAGAAGTGTCGGCCGTCGGTGCGTCCATCATCAATTGGCAGATGGGCGGTTTGCTCCTTGGAGGTATTCTTTGGGGAGTATTAGGCGATAAACGCGGACGCCTTTCGGTGCTTTTCGGTTCCATCATCACTTACTCCATAGCCAACGTGTTGTGCGGATTTATTCAGGATACGCCTTTCATGTCGGCGCCTGATTTATATAAATATTTACGCTTTATTGCTGGAATTGGTTTAGCGGGGGAGTTGGGAGCAGGCATTACGCTAGTTTCTGAAATTCTGCCTAAAGAGCTGCGGGCCATTGGCACGTCGTTGGTGGCGGGCATTGGCCTTCTGGGCGCCGTTGTCGCTTATTTTACCGTCGAAATCTTTGGAGATTGGCGCATTGCTTATTTTGTGGGCGGCGGCTTGGGCTTCGGGCTGCTATTGCTTCGTATCGGGGTGATTGAGTCAGGGATGTTTACGGAGGTCTCTGGGCAAAAGCATGTCGCTAAAGGGGATTTTCTCTCGTTTTTTACCAATTGGCAACGTTTTACTCGCTACATGAAGTGTATCGGTATTGGATTGCCTACGTGGTTCGTTATCGGTATTTTGGCCACTTTCAGCAATGAATTCGGCAAAGCCCTCGGTATTGCCGAACCCATCAAACCTGGCTTATCTATTATGTGGTGTTATGTAGGTTTGGCAGGCGGTGACTTGGCCAGTGGTTTTCTCAGCCATTATTTTCATTCGCGCAAGAAAGCCGTGGCGGCTTTGATGGCTTTTTCAGGTCTATTCAGCGTTATTTATCTTTACGCAGGGGTCAATACTTCCTTTGCTTTATATAGTCTTTGTACCCTAATGGGTTTTGGGATTGGCTACTGGGCCATGTTTGTCACGATTGGCGCTGAGCAGTTCGGAACAAACTTGCGCGCTACGGCCGCTACGACCATTCCCAATATGGTTCGTGGTATGGTGATTCTAATGACCACGCTTTTTGCGGGCTTCAAAACGGGCACGTTGGATGTTTTTGGGGCTTTTGAGCTTACGGTACCGCAGTTGGGGGTGATTGGTGCAGGTACTTTAGTGGGTATAATTAGCTATGCATTAGGTTTTTATTCTACCCTGACCGTCCCTGAAACGCACGGCAAAGACCTTGATTTTATTGAAGAATAAATAATCTATCTTAAACCTCACCCTTAATCCTTCTCCTTGCCAAGGAGAAGGAAATTTTTATGAGCAAAATCTCTTACCGTGCGCTTTTTACGTTGCCTGTCATCGTTTCGGCCTTAGGGTTCTTTGTGGATGTGTATGACCTGCTGATTTTCAGTATTGTACGGGTTCCGAGCCTGCAATCTATGGGGTATTCTGAAGCAGAAGTCTCTAAAATCGGAACCTTTATTTTTAATTCTCAACAGGCGGGATTGCTGGTAGGCGGGATTTTGTGGGGAGTTTTGGGCGATAAAAAAGGACGCCTATCAGTGCTGTTTGGCTCCATTATTACCTATTCATTGGCCAATATTGCCTGCGGTTTTGTACAAGAACCCAATACCTACGCCTTACTGCGGTTTGTGGCGGGGGTAGGTCTGTCGGGAGAAATTGGCGCAGCCATGACCCTTGTTACCGAGATTATTCCCAAAGAGATTCGTAGCCTCGGCCCTACGATTGTGGCGGCGGTGGGGTACTTGGGGGCGGGAGCGGCTTATTTGACGCAGGAATGGTTTGAGTGGCGCACGGCGTATATGGTGGGCGGGGGAATGGGGCTGTTGCTGCTTTTACTGCGGATTCGGGTATTTGAGTCTGGGTTGTTTGAGGAAATGAAGCAATCCAAGGTCAGCCGAGGAAATTTCTTTTACCTTTTCAGTAGTTGGCCCCGGTTTATTAAATACTTTCAATGCGTCATGATTGGGATTCCAACGTGGTTTGTGGTGGGTATTTTGGGCACTTTTGGCAATGAGTTTGGCCAAGCGCTCGGTATAACCGAGACGATTTCGCCAGGCAAATGCGTGATGTTTATTTATTTTGGACTCACAGCGGGTGATTTTTTCAGCGGCCCGCTTAGCCAATGGCTTCATTCGCGGCATAAAGCCATTGGCTACCTGATGTTTTGCGGAGCGGTTAGTGTGGGTATTTATTTATACGGTGGTATTTCATCCCCTACGGTGTTGTATGCGGTCTGCTTCTTGTCGGGGATTTGTACGGGTTACATCGGCCTGTATCTGATGATGGTGGCCGAACTCTACGGTACCAATCTCCGCGCTACCGCTACTACTTCTGTACCAAGCGTAGTAAGAGGAATGGCGATTCCTATGACGCTTGCTTTTCAGGCATTTAAACCTTCTTTGGGGGCCTTGGGAGGAGCTGCGTTATTGGGCTTACTCTGTTATGGTATTGCGCTTTTTTCGCTTACTAGAATCGAAGAAACCTACGGAAAAGAGTTGGATTTTGTCGAATAAATATTGCGAAAGGGCGGGTTTCAACTCCGCCCTTTTTGATAGGGCAGACGCAACTGCCCCTACGGATTTTTATTTTTATCTCAGATTCACTTCCCCGTATTTCGAGACAATTTTTACTTTGGTTCCGCTGCCGTTACCAAATTTGCCCACGTATTGCTTGGTCATGCGGGGGCTGTGGCGGTTTGCATCATCTTTGCGCTCGTCGTCGTTTTGCGTGAACGACACCTTGCGGTCGCCAGGATACTTGAAGCCACCGTAGCTTACCGTAACATCAAAGTTACAGTCATTATTTTCCATCGGAATGGTCACAGATGAATAGCTAGCTTGAATGTCAACGTTATCGGCCGATTCATTCAATTGATCGATTCTGAAGCCGCCCGAAAAACTGAGTTTGATTTTGCTAGAACCTTTTAAGTTGCCTATGCGGCCGCCAGAATAGCTGATTTGGCCGTCGAGGGTTTCTACTTCACCGATTTTCATTTTTCCAAACTTATTGTTCAACACGATATTGTTGGCTTTGTCAAGTTCGAGGGTCGAGTAAGCTATATCGAGGTTGCCGTTGAGCAAGTGCTGAATTTCTGCTTTCCCATAGGCCACATCAATGTCATTTTTACTGCCTGATAAGTCGGTGGCAATAAAACTCCCATACTTGGATTCAATCACGAGCGGTGCTTTGAAAAAGGGGATATTCGTATTGCCAAAGCGGTTTTTGACTGTCAATGGCGTGTTTTTGGGCATTGATACTGTATAATCAATTTGTACAAAGTTCTTTTCGCCGTTGTTACTTTTCCAGCTCCAGTTTGAATTGCCGTTTTTGTTGATAATGGTACGAATGCTGATTTGATTACCTTCTTTCTTATCTTCAATACTGACACCATCTAAGTACTGTTGAACGCGGTCGTCGCTGTTGGCATTGGCGGTGATGCTGATGTCAACCCGGATTTCACTTTTGTCCCAAAGGTTGATTTTTACCTGTCCGAATTGATTGTCAATTAGCAAGGTTTCTTTGGTCGAAACGTCATACATTTTAATGACGGATTTCTTTTTCTCGATGCTGCCGTATTCGCTGGCACGGGCGCTGAGGGTACACAATAAGCCGATAATTATTAACCAATAACTACCTGACTTATATGAGTTTATCGTTTGCATGGTTGTTTTTGTTTTTGATGCGTTGGATAATGTCCAACTGTTGGTTCAATAAATCAATCTGCCATTGCAGGTTCTGAATCATGGCCTGAATCACCGTTTCCTGGTTGGGGTTCTTCGGAAGGTCGGCTTTCAGGTTTTGGTATGAGCGCTCAAGCTGATCCAGTTCTACTGCAAATTCTTTATAGAGGGCGGGGGCGCTTTCCGTCATTTGACGCAACTCTGCCCGTTTGTTGTCAATCAATTGGGTGTATTGAGTCACTTGTTTGGCGTAGCCAGGATTGGCAAATGCCACTTCGGGTGCCTCAGTAACCCCATATTTTTGGTTTACTCGGTAGCCCACCCAACCCAGTCCAACAACGAGTGCGATGGAGGCCGCAATGCGCCAATTCAGGTTTTTGCTGACTTTTCTGAAAAACGGATTATAACTACCACCATTCTGAAAATCTTCGTGGACAATCTGATTATTTAGGCTTGCTTCGTTCGAAGTTTCTTTTGAGGGTACTTTTAG
>JAIXPV010000200.1 GCA_027486105.1 Runella sp.
AACCAGAACCAATATCCCTCCGATAATGGCCTGGGTATTGAGTTTTTCACCCAACCAAAGGGCTGCAATGGGCAGGCCCATAAACGTAATAAGGTAATTTGACAACGCTACCTGTGTAGCATCCAAATACTTTAAAGCCCTGAAAAACAACACCATGGAAAGGAAATTATGGAATACGGTCAACGAAATCATGCCAATCCAAGTGTTGGTGGTGAATTCGGGAATTTTGCCAAACATTTCGGGTTCGTAATACAGCACCAACGGCGTCAGCAAAATACACATGACCAAATAGGTGTAGAATACCATTTCGATTTCGGTGTATTTCTCGGCAATTTTCTTGCAGCCGACGTTGTAGTACGCATTGCCCAGAATGGCCAGAAAAATCAGGATATTGCCCAAGGCATAGCGCGAACTTAAATCGGCCCGCTTGATGTCGTCGGTAGAGCACAAAGCAACCCCGATGATGGCAATGGCAAAACTTACCCAACGGGCTGCATTCATTTTTTCTTTCAAAATAAGGAACGCAAACACGGCGGTAATGACGGGCAAGGTCAGAACCAAAATGGCGGCATTGCTGGCCAAAGAATATTGCGTACCCCAGGTCATCAACACTTGCGACGGAAACGCGCCTAACGCCGCCAGTTGAACAAAAATCAAAACATCTTTCAGCTTTTTGCCACCTTTTTTAAAATCTCGGACTACAAACGGAGCCAGTAAAATCGTGGCCAACAGCATAGGTGCCCACACTGTAAAATACGGACCGACCTGATCCTGAGTCAGTTTGATGCTCGTAAAATGAAACGCCCACATGAAGTTACAGGCAAACAAAATGGACCAAGACACAACCGATTTTTTCATAGTTTGTGGGTTTACTGAGCGTTCATTTCACTTAATTTATACTTTGCCAACGCCTGCCTATCCAACTCAATCCCCAGTCCAGCGCCTTGCGGAACAAGCGCCGTACCGTTCTCAAATCGGATGGGCTGAACAATCAAATCATCTTCCCGCACAAGCTCCCCGAAAATATCAGAAGGAACGGTGCAGTTGATGCTCGCGGCGGCAATATGAAGACCCATTGTTTCCGAAATTCCTAAATCTACTTCCGACCCCCGCCAGCAGGATTTACCTTCCAAATGAGCGATTTCAGCAAGCAAAACGCAATTGTACGCCGAGCCGTTGAAATTATAACCATCCACTGCATCGGCCCTTACAAAAGCGATCATATCGCGAATGTCTTGGGTGTAGGGCAATGAAATATGGCGATACATCGGAATGCCCAACGTCTCACGGAGGTATTTGAAACCTGCTAGGTCGGCATGCAAAATCGGGTCTTCCAAGCCGAGCATGATGTCTTTATCTACGCCTTCCATCAATTTCAAGGTTGTGCCCACGTCAGTCCAGCGTTGGTTGGGGTCGAGCAGAATTTTGATACCATCACCACACTTTTTCCTGATTTCTTCAGTCCACAGTCGCACGGGATCTTCGTCGGAGCATTTGAATTTAAAGGCTTTATGCCCTTTCTGCATGGCCTCAAACGCTTTTTGGGCGGCATCTTCTGGCGTACGGCGGCCCGTCCAACCAAAGCAATCAATGCGGTCGCGGTAAGCGCCACCGAGCAATTGAGCAATAGGCACATTCAGGATTTTACCCACCAAGTCCAATACTGCCGTCTCAAAAGCTTCATAAATTCGTTGGTCATTGACGGGCAACCGCCGCCAGTTTAATTTCAATACATCCTGCCCGACAAAGGTTTGCATGGCTTCGTATAACAATTCTTTGGAAGCACTGCGGTAGGTTTCACCGATGCCAGTCAGGCCGTTTTTCAGCGTAATTTCAATAATCCATTTGGGCTGGTTGGCAAATTCTGTCCAACGTTCCCCCGTCAAAAATTTTTGCGCAAACGCCGCGTCTTTGTCAATCACCTCCACAGAGTTCAGACTGCCAGGTTTGGCCGGCACTACAACTTCAGTGGCTTTAATGGAGTGGATAATCGTCATTTCTGGTCTTCTGAGGTGTTTTGTGAATACTTTTTCGCCAATTTTCGGATATCATAGCTAAACTCAATGAATTGTTCTTCCCAACGCTCAGCACTTTGGGGAGTATAGGGATAAAAGCCTTGGGCATTGCTAACACCCTGGGCGCCAGAGGCAACCAACTCTTCCATGAATTTCGGAGCCTGAGTGGCATTACTAAGTTCGGGAAACAGGTCTTTCATCACGGTGAGATACGCGGGAATGCCCGTTAGGTCCATAAAGCGAAACGGCCCCGCAAATGTGATCCAGTAGCCCAAATCATTGCGCAGTGAGCGGTCTACATCTTCCATGGTGGCGTAGCCGTTTTCGACCAAATGAAATGCTTCACGCAGCATGGCGTACATGATACGATTGGTGATAAAACCGCGAATGTCTTTCTTGAGCAACGAAGGTTCTTTGCCCCAGCTTTCGGCCAAAGCCACGATTTGGTAGGCGTACTGTACGTCTGACTCATTGCCGCAAATCACTTCCATAAACCGCGTAATATGAGCTGGCTCAGCCCAATGGATTCCCAAAACGCGCTCGGGATGTTGGAGCCCACTTTGCAGTATCGTAACGGGAATCGCCGAGGTATTGCTGCCGATAATGGCCGTTGGCGAAAGCACCGTTTCGAGTTTGTGATAGACGCTTTTTTTCTCCTCGATATTTTCAGTAATGGATTCGATTACCACCTCATGGTCGCGCAGGTGCGCCACGTTATCCGTGATGATGTGACGTTCCAAAACGTCTTCGGGGTGGGTCATTAAAATCCCTTCATCGTAAAGTTGTTGCAGAAAGCCATAGATTCGATGGCGGGCTTCATCCGCAACAGCAATTTCTTTGACCAATGACGTTACCTCATGCCCCGCCGCCAAAATACAGGTAGCAATACTGCTGCCCATCAGGCCCAAACCCACCGTACCGACACGAATTTTTTGATTCATACTACCTTAATTTTTTTACACAGAGTGGGTCAGAGATTGGAAAGGAGTTTCACAGAATAATACAACTTAAAACTTTGTGAAACTCTGGGTAAACTTTGTGGTTCTCGGTGTCACTAAAATAATCGCACTTACCCTTTACGGGAAATAATCGCAATTGCGTCAATTTCAATCTTTATTCCATCCGACAACACCGACTGTACCGTGGTGCGTGCAGGTTTAACACCCTTGAAAAAAGACGCATAAGCGGCATCGTAGCGGTCAAAATCGTTGATATTTTCCAAGTGAGTCGTGCATTTGACTATGTCATCAATCGTCCCTCCGGCGGCTTCCACCACTTTTTGGATATGCGACAACGTCAGCAACGTTTCTTCTTCAATGGTGCCGTGAATGACTTCGCCCGTAGCCAAATCCAACGGACCCTGTCCGCTGATAAACAGCCACTCACCTACCAATACGCCCGCCGAATATGCCCCCGTATTGGCAACTTTGTCAGGATGTTTAATTTCGATTTTTTTTAACATAATTATATGGTTTTTATCCGCGCAAAGTCGCTAAGGAGCAAAGACGTTAAGTACTTTAAAAATTTCTTTGCGTCTTCGCAGCTCTGCGTACCCCCTTTTTTACTTAATTAAACGCTCCGACAATGGCCAGTTTTTGAATGATTCAATAAAGCTCACCAAAGCTTTGACGGCATGGTCAATTAAGTGCTTGCCTTTTTCGGCCGTGCCGAGTTGAGGCTCGCCGCTGCTACCGTTGCTCGAAATAAATTCTGTTTGCTTAAAAACCGTCACTCCCCGGTACGGCTCATCATCTTCCCACGGAATGTAACCGTTGCTTTCTGGGCGTTGAGCGCGCTCCACTCGGCCCATCCACACTTTATCCGCAAACAAATGTAGCATCATACTGGTCTCATACTCACAGGCATGACTAAGTGCGGGGCTTTGCATCGGAGGCTCTCCTGAAAAGGCTTTTCCGCCTACTTCCCAATACGTTGCAAGGGCAATCGTAGGCTGATGACTCACGTCAAAACGTTTGCTCAATACCGCCAGCGCCTGCTTAGCAGGTGTGATATTTCCTCCGTGACCGTTGAGTAAAATGACTTTTTTGAATCCACTGATTACCAACGAATTTACCAAATCAATCAGCACTTGCGTGTACAGTTCGGGGGCAATGCTGATGGTACCCCCAAAGGATAAATGATGATGGCTTGAACCAAATGGCAAAGTAGGGCAAAGCAACACCGTATCGGGTAATTTTTTCTCTATCTGCTGAGCGACTTGTGTAACAATGTCAGTATCGGTCGACACCGATAAATGCGGTCCGTGCTGTTCTATGGCTCCCAGAGGTAAGATAACGATTTTGTCTTTTGCTGCTTGATTGAGGTCAGCATACGTGGAGGCATAAAACAACATACTTTATAAGTTTAGGAACGCACTAAATATAGTTTTTTTTGATAATTTCTTTGCCATTCCAGACAAGGATTTCTTCCAAATCCAGAATGACAAAGAATACTAATAGCTGGTGTGAATACTAACTGTTCATTTATCTACAACCTAATCACTTGTGGCCTATGGTCAGACGACAGTCAGACCATAAATTATCGAACCAATACCTATGAATTAATAATTTGGATTCTGCTTCAGGACCGAATTGCCGTCTACTACGCTCAAGTCAATTTGCGCCTGCGGAATGGGATACAATTCGTTTTTGCCTTTCTTAAACGTGGCCCCTTTCATGTACGTAAAATCATAGCCAGGAATAGAAGTTTCATGTTTGACATAGGCATTCAGGATGTTGGCCATATAGCCCGTGCCATTGTCCCAGCGACGCAGGTCAAAGAAGCGATGGCCTTCCATTCCGAATTCGATTTTACGCTCAAAACGAACGGCTTCACGGGCAAACTCTTTGCCTTTGGCCACAAATTCTGTAGTATATAAACCTACTTTATAATTGGCCGCTGGCTCATTGGTGAAGCCTTTCAGCGGAGCAGTATTGTCAACGTATTTTTTCACCCAACCCGCAGGATTGGCCGCCCGGGCCCGCACTCGGTTCACATACTCTTGTGCTTTTGCCAAGCTTCCGATTTCCACTTCTACTTCGGCCGCCCATAGCAGCACATCCGCAAAACGAATCATGTTATAATTGTTGGAAGTCCAGCGTGAAGAAAACGAAGTAGTTGCCGTCGCTGCCTGGTAATAGATATTTTTGATAGGACTGTACGGCCCAGCCACCGCCTGAACGCGAATCCAAGCTTTGCCTGGGTGCAAGCCCCAATCCAAATACGGAATGCCGCGACGGCCCACGGTCCAGTCAAGGCGCGCATCCAAGGTGCCCGTATAAGGTGCAAACGGCGTGCTGCTCTCAATACCTTGGTCATTTTTAACGTCTGAATCATTGAAGGTGTCAATCAACGGCAGGCCCGTTTCAGCGTCGGTTTTGAAAGAATTCACTAAGCTGAAAGAAGGTTGGTACGCGCCGCAGCAAGTAGCAGGACCGCCCATCGGGAAGTTGAGTGCATCGCCGTAGTTGCCGTTTTGGAACGATTCTGCAATCGACATCTGCACCGCAAAAACCGACTCAGGACCATTCTTTTTGGAAGGATTGAAGTTGTCGGCATAGTTAACCAGTGCATACTTGGCACCAGAGGCCGTTACACCATTGGCAATGATGTCTTCCAATATTGGTTTTGCGTCGGTGTATTTGTCTTGAAATAAATACGTTTTGGCCAAAAATGCTTTCGCGGCCCAGCTATTGGCACGGCCTACTTCCGTTTTGGTGGCACTGAGGTTTTCGGCGGCAAATTTAAAATCCGCTTCGATCTTTGGCCATACGGGCGTAGTATTGCTGACATTATAGTTTCCGTTGGAATAACTCACATTTTCATCCAGATACGGCACATTTTCCCACATTTTGGCCGCTTCCAAATGATACACTGCCCGCAAAAATATGGCTTCAGCTTTGAACTGTTTGGCCTCTTCGGCCGACATCGATACGTCGTTGGTCTTGGCTAATACCCGCAACACGTCGTTGGCACGTTGAACTCCCGCATAAAGTACCGTCCATTTGTTGTTGAATGGCAACATAGACGCATCATAATTATAGCTCTCGACCGACTCCATCGGCGGCAAAGCCGAAGCCTGTGTACCCGTATGAGCATCGTCGGAGGTAACCCCACCAAATATCCAGTTGCTAACCCCAACAAAATAGTAAGTTGTATTGGGTACGCCCCAGCCATCGAGCAGCGAATACGCGCCCGTCAAAAGTCCTTTTACCCCTGCTTTGTTGGTCAGGGTGGCTTCGCTGGTAGAGCCCAGCGCCCCGATTTCGAGGTAATCTTCTTTGCAGGAGTTGGTGGTCGTGACCAACACCAAACAGGCTATGAATAAGAGATAATTAAATCGTTTCATGTGAGTCAAAGTTTTTAGAAGGAGAGATTAAGTCCAAAGATGAAGTTCTTCTGGTTGTTGGGATAGTTGGCGTAGTCAATCCCGAACGCCGAGCTGTTTCCACTCAGTTCAGGGTCTAAGCCAGTGTATTTGGTCAGTGTGAACAAATTGGCTCCTTGTGCGTACACCCGCAGCTTGCTCATTCCGAATTTTTTCAGAACGGCAGGCTGTACCGTGTAACCAATCATCAACGAGCGCATTTTAAGGAACGAGCCGTTTTCTACATAAAAAGAATTGGAAACTCCCGACGAACTGAACGAGCCCGTTGACTCAATTTTAGGAATCGAACTGTTGGGATTTTCTGGCGTCCAGGCGTTGAGCAGGTCATTACTTTTGGCACCTACGTAGGTACTGAAAAAGTGCGTAAACGACCGGATGGTGTTGTAGATTTCGTTGCCCTGAGAGCCGTATAAAATCGTCGAGAAATCAAAGTTGCGGTACGTTACGCCCAAATTGATACCGTACGTAAAATCAGGATTAGGACTACCGAGGAATGTACGGTCGGTGGCATCGATTTTATTATCACCGTTGATATCCGCGTACTTAAAACGACCCGGAGCCGCACCACTTTGGGTAGGAGCTACTGCCACTTCAGCATCGTTTTTGAAAATACCGAGTACCTGATACCCAAAATAAGAGCTCACGGGCTGCCCCACCTGATTTCTAACCACATTACCTAAGTTTTGAGTGTTGGCACCGTCAAAATAGCCAGGCCCTGGAATATTTACCACTTCGTTTTTGTACGTAGTAATGTTGGCGCCGATGTTGAATTTAAGGCTTGAGTTGATGGTTTGACGGTAGTTTAGCGCCAAATCCACGCCTTTATTTTGAATATCCCCGATGTTGACCGTAGGAGCCGTAGCACCACCAGCAGTAGAGGGCAAAGGTTGTGTAAACAACAGTCCGTTGATGGATTTTTGGTAATATTCAAACGAAACATCCAGTTTGTTGTTCAAAATGGTAGCATCCAATCCGGCATTGGTCACGATGTTTTCTTCCCATCCTGTATTGGGGTTGCCGATGCTGGTTTGGGCAAAACCCTGCGCAAGAGAGGAGTTACCACCGATGTCATAGTAGGCGTTGGCAAAAGTACCGCCAAAGAGAGTATAAGCATTTTGCGGACTTACGTTGTTTTGAGAACCCAGTACCCCGTAGCTGGCTCTCACTTTCAACTCATTCAACCAAGTCACATCCTTCAAAAATTCTTCGCCCGACAAGCGCCAGCCCAGAGATACCGATGGGAAGGTTCCATAGCGGCGATTAGCCCCAAAGCGCGACGAACCATCGCGACGAACCGTGATGCCCACTAAATATTTGTCGTTGTAAGCATAATCCAAACGACTGAAAATTGAGAACAGCGTGTTGTTGTACGCGCTGCTGGCGTTGGTGATGTTGGTAGTCCCGTTGGAAAGACTCAAATAGTCAAAATTGGTGGAAAACAGTCGGCTCGCTGAGCCAATCATATAGCGGCCGTAGTTGCGGATAGCTTCTGAACCAACGATTACTTTCAGGTTATGTTTGCCAAACACATTGGTGTACGAAAGCGTGTTGGTCCACATGGTGTTGCTGTTATACTGCGCAATTTCCGAGAATGAATTGGGGTTGGTATTTCCTTCTGAGTTGTTGTAAGGGGTAAACGTAAAGTTGGTAGCATACTGATTATCAATGCTTCCGCCAAAACTAGTGCGGGCTGTGAAGTGCTTCAGAAAGTCTACTTCCGCGTATACATTTCCTACGGCATTCCACGCGTTGGTTTTGTTATTGATGGTATTCATCTGCACCGCTACGGGGTTGGAAGAACTTCCCAACTCGGGTCCAGCGAAGGTTCCAGCAAAGTTACCTTTGATGTCATACACGGGAATCGTTGGCATGGCGCGGTAGGTCCAGGCAATGGGGTTTCCGGTACTTAGGTTGTCAAAACCAGGGTTCTTCTTGTAGAAAATATAGAGGTTTTCACCAATACGAACGTTATTTTTAACTTTAAACTGGGTATTTATTCTGGCCGAATAACGCTCCAGATAGCTTTTCAGCATTGTGCCCTGTTGGTTGAAATATCCCAACGAAACCATGTAGTTCGACTTGTCAGTCCCGCCACTTGCGGTGAGGTTATGGCTGGTCATGGGTGCATTTTTAAATAATTCATGAAACCAATCGGTACCGGTTTTATTAACCGATTGAATCAGGTAATTGGCTCCAGGATTGGCGGCGTCAAAGTTATACTTGGAAGGGTCAACGGCTGGACTGCCTGCATTGCCCACGCCCGTAGCACCTGGACCTCTATACGTAAAGTCGGGAAGGCCGTTTTGAAACAGTCCAGTGGTGGGATAAGCCACTTTGGTCAAACGGGCAAAATCCTGCGAATTGAGTAAATTGAAGACATTTCCCTGCAACGGCTGTTGGTTGCCGTAGTAGGCATCGTACGAAATCGTTGGTTGACCTGACCTACCTTTTTTGGTAGTTACTACGATTACGCCATTCGAGCCGCGCACCCCATAGATAGCCGCTGCTCCCGCATCTTTAAGCACCTGAATGGATTCCACATCATCGGCACTTACGTCGTTGAGTTCGGCCTGCACTCCGTCTACTAATACCAAGGGCTGGGTATTTCCGAAAGACGTGATACCTCGCACAAAAATATTACTCGGGCTTCCAGGCGCTCCCGAACTAAGCACCGTAACACCAGCCGCTTGGCCCTGAAGGGCTTGCACCGCCGATCCCGCAGGAATTGACTTCAGTGCTTTTACATCAACGACCGATACCGAGCCAGTAATGTCTTTTTTTCTCTCCGACGAATAACCCGTCACTACCACTTCGCCAAGCGTTGTGCTCGATGGAATCAAGGAGATGTTAAAGGTGGTTTGGTTGCCCACGGGAATTTCTTGAAGCTGGTACCCAATGTACGAAACGACCAACACCGCACCAGGGTCCACTGATAATTTAAAGGTACCATCGGCGGCCGTAATGGCTCCGTTGGTTGTATTTCCTTTAATTAAAACAGTAGCGCCCGCGATAGGTTGAGCGTCATCAGAACCCACCACTTTCCCCGTTATGGAGGTTTGGGCGTACACCGCAATGGACGTAAGTAGGCAAAGCAATAGCATACTTACTCCTTTTTTTCGGAGTAGGAAAAAGTTGTTCATGTGTAGAATGTTGTTTAAGGAAAGAGTTACTACTGAATAGGGTTTGTGCGAATGTAATTTTAGTGAGTTGATTGTTCTTGGCAAATCCACCAAAATGCATTAGATAATCCGATCACGATAATCGATGAATAGTTGGAGAATTTGTTTACAAAGAAACTATATTTTTGTAAACAAAAAAAGTTGTTGTTATTTTTTTTGTGAATACCCAAAATTCATAAATTTCCAACAGTTACCTGTTATACCCTAGACACATATCATTACAAAAGAAAAACCCGCGACACTGAAACACCTTCAGCATCGCGGGCGAACTAATACAACGTTGAGATAAGCGAGAAATTAATCCACCTCCAGCGCTTCTACTTCGCCGCGCAGGAGGTGCTTGGTAAGTGTTTCTTCGGCAAGTTTAACGTCTTTTTCTTTGATTGCCTTCAGTAACTGCCGATGCTCTTGATCCGTTAGTTCATAATCATCCATGTGCGTTTGCGACTTCCCGAGCTTCTGATGAAAGAGCGGGATGTTGCTTATTTCGTAAATATCCTTCAATTTATGATTCTGTGCTGAATCAATGAGGGTTTCGTGAAACTTAACATCTGCCTCGCAGGCACCTCCAAAATATCCACGCTCTACCATTGAGGTAAAATCATTGCATATCTCCTCCAACTTCTGAATTCCTTTTTCGTCAATTTTCTGAATCGCTAACCGAATAGCTCCTAATTCTAGAAGCTCTCGCAGTTCACGTATTTGCCGTACATCTTCTACACTCATCGATTTCACAAAATAGCCGCCTTTTTCGCCCGTTTCAATCAACTGCTCCCCCAAAAGCCTCGTCAAGGCCTCGCGTACTGCCATACGGTTTACATCCAGTCGTTTAGCCCAGACATCTTCTTTAAGCCTCGTGCCAGACACCAGTTGATTTGACAGGATTTTTTTTCTAAGTTCACTGTATACTTTATTGGCAAGCGAGTCTATTTTCATTTTTTGTAATCTAATTTTAGGCAAAAATGTAAACAAATTTTAACTAACTTTGTAAAGTTAAAAAAATCTCTCTTAAAATTTCGTTACGATAGTACGAAATGACTTACTAAATATAGATATATTGATTGTCTATTTCTTAAACCTCAATCGTTTATCATGCAAAATTCAATAAAAGGCCGAAGAAAATTTGTCAAAAATACAGCTTTGGGCAGTTTAGCACTAGGCATTTTGGGCTCCGAATGGGCAAGTGCTCAATCGGCGGTGGCTGGCAAACGTGTCGGCATCATTGGCTTGGATACTTCCCACAGCACAGCTTTCGTCAAAGCCCTCAACGCACCAGATGCAAACGCGGATTTGTTAGGGTATAAAGTAGTGGCCGCCTACCCACAAGGCAGTAAAGACATCGAAAGCAGCACCAAACGTGTTCCTGCCTATACTGAAGAAGTAAAAAAACAGAACGTAGAAATTGTCGGCTCTATCGGTGATTTACTCAAAAAAGTGGACGTTGTGCTGTTGGAAACCAACGACGGCCGCCTTCACCTCGAACAGGCCCTTCAAGTACTGAAAGCGGGCAAACGCGTTTTTATTGACAAACCGATTGCAGCTTCGCTTTCTGATGCCATCGCTATTTTTGAGGCCTCCAAAAAATACAACATTCCCTTATTTTCGGCCTCATCACTACGGCACATCAAAGGCATAGAAAAAGTTGATAAAAGTATCGTGGTCGGGGCAGATACGTTTAGTCCAGCCGTGCTCGAAAAAACCCACCCAGACTTGTTTTGGTACGGCATCCACGGCGTCGAAACACTGTACACTGTTATGGGTACAGGCTGCAAGCAAGTCAGCCGCGTTCACAATGAAGGTACTGATATTGTTATTGGCACTTGGGCCAAGGGGCGCGTCGGCACGTTTCGCGGTACGCGCACGGGAAAACACGACTACGGCGGCACAGTTTACACCAAAAACGGCAATATTGTATTAGGGCCTTACGGCGGCTATGAGCCCCTCTTGAAAGACATTGTCAACTATTTCGAAACTGGCAATGTTCCCGTCTCGCCCGAAGAAACCATCGAAATTTTTGCCTTTATGGAAGCCGCCGATGAAAGTAAACGACAAGGTGGAGCGGTGGTTACGCTCGAAAGCGTTCTAAAAAAAGCGAGAAAGGGCTAATTTGTCATGCCGACGGCCCGCCGCGCGGAGGCATGACAAAATAAGGATGACTGTCCAATTAACTATTCTTACTTCTAAAAACATTACTAATATGCCTTCCAACCATTTTTCAAGACGTGAATTTCTGAAACGAAATTCATTGACGGGCTTAGGGGCAGTCCTGACCCCTTCTATTCTATCTAAAACCGTTGAAAACCCGTCCAACAAACCTGTTATTAGTCCTTCTTTTTCGTTGGCCGAACCCCCAGCCCTACTTGGCGGCAAGCCCGTGCGGAGCCAAGGCTGGCCCATCTGGCCGATATGGAAACCCGAAACCGACGAAAAACAACTGCTCGAAGTCATTAGAAGCGGTGTGTGGTCAAGGGCCAACGTAGTCAACGAATTTGAAGCCAAATGGGCCCAAACCGTCGGAGCAAAACGAGCGCTGGCGGTCGTAAACGGCACCAATGCACTGATAACGGCATTGATGCAGTTAGATATTCGGGGCGGCGACGAGGTACTGATTCCACCCTATACTTTTATCGGCACGGTAGCCCCCGTCATTGCCACAGGAGCCATGCCCGTTTTTGTGGACGTAGACCCCGAAACCTTTCAGATCGACCCCGCCAAAATTGAAGCCAAAATTACCCCTCGCACCAAAGCCATTATTCCAGTGCATATTTTGGGCTTACCCGCCCATATGCCCGCGATTTTAGCCATTGCCAAAAAACACAATCTGGCCGTGATTGAAGATGCTTGCCAGGCGCACTTGGCCGAAATTGACCATAAGCAAGTAGGCACGTTTGGGGATGCGGGCTGCTTTAGTTTCCAGAATTCCAAGAACTTAGCCATCGGTGAAGGCGGCGCCATTGTCAGCAACAATGATTTGTTTATGGACCGCTGTTTTTCGTACCATAACTACGGTAACCCTTTCGGCATGGCCTCGGGAGTAATTGGCGCGGGAACAATCATTCAGGGAAATAAACAACGACTCACCGAATACCAAGCGGCCATCGGTTTGGCGCAACTCAAACGGTTGGATGCCGAAACCACCCTCCGCAACGAAAATGCAGCCTATCTAAAAGCTAAAATCCAGAAGATTCCAGGCATCGTTCCCTATAAATTATACGACAACGTGACCCGCGCAGCGTTTCACCTGTTTCCGTTCCGTTATAAAAAAGAAGGATTCAAAGGCTTATCACGTGATACATTCCTGAAAGCATTGTCGGCTGAAGGTATCCCCTGCTCAAAAGGCTATGCCACACTCAATAATATGCCGTACTTAAATGATGCATTTCAGTCGAAAAACTTTCAAAAAATATATCCAAAAGCGCAGCTTGATTTCAAAAGCTATGTAGAGCGCAACCATTGCCCCCAAAACGACCGGCTTTGCAACGAAGAAGCCGTATGGTTTACGCAAAATATGCTGTTAGGCACGAAGGCAGACATGGACGAAATCGCCAACGCCATCGAAAAAATCTACACCCACGCTGATAAACTGTTGAGTGTCAAATGAGAAAGCATCTGTGGTTGATTGGCTTTTTGGTTATTTCGTCCACGTGGGCAAAAGGCTGGAAAGCGGGCGTAGCCAAAGTAATTATCACCCCCAAAGAAGCTATTTGGCAGGCAGGATACGCATCCCGCACGCACGCATCAGAAGGAAAATTGCACGATTTGTGGGCCAAGGCGTTGGCGCTAGAAGATGAAACTGGCAAGCGCGCGGTACTCGTCACGACCGATATGCTGGGGTTTCCCAAAGCTATGTCTGACCGTATTCGAACCCAACTAAATCGTCAGTTTGGGCTGACCAACGCGCAGATTATTCTTAACAGCTCGCACACGCACTCTGGGCCAGTATTGGACGATGCCCTGCTTGATATTTATCCGCTTGATGCCAACGAGCAAACCAAGATTAACCGCTATTCGCGCCAATTAGAAGCGCAGGTCATTGCTCTGGTAGGGCAGGCGCTAAAAGATTTAGAAGCTGTCGAGCTGTTTGCTCAAAACGGCGTGACACGGTTTCAGGTGAATCGTCGAAACAATAAAGAAGGTGCTTTGCGTGAGCAAACCGAGCTGAAAGGCCCCAACGATTATGCCGTGCCCGTCATCAAAGCCCTGACACCCAAAGGAGTGCTCAAAGCCATTGTCTTTGGGTACGCCTGCCACCCAACCGTACTTGACCTCTATCAATTTTC
>JAIXPV010000048.1 GCA_027486105.1 Runella sp.
CCGAGCCAACAAAGAAAGCCCACTATCAGAAGCAGGTAAACCAACACTTCTTCGGTAGGCACTGTAATCACTTCCGTATGAGTCGTTTCGGTATAGGATACCACCCGCAACATACAAATCAAATTTTTCATCGTCCATGTTTAAAATACGATTTAAATGATACGCAGCACGTGGCCCAATGCTTATTTGATTATATCCGTATCTTACTCCTAAAGCGGTACCGATTAACCCAGTATTTGGGCGTTCGAAGGAGGCAAATAAGCCTACCCCTAAATCGTCCATAATTCCATACTCAATAGAAGCGTTTCCTCCAATTGAACCTATACCTACCCCTAAATTAATTTTTTTATCTCCTTTAGAGAATTGAGCAAAGGAAGTTGAGTGGAAACAAATCATTGCCGCAAAGGCCAACAATGTGATTGATAAGAATTTTTTCATAATGAACTTTTGATTAATAGTTGGAAAAACGTTTCAAAGAAACTACAAAAAGCACTTAGAAAAAAGTTGGAATACGCTAATTTATTATTCGGTAAGCAGGACGCTCTCTAATGTTTGAGCCCTGAGTAAATGTAGAGATGAAGCTTGAAAAATACAAACGTTTAAAATAATTTTAATCACTAATTAAACTGAGAAAACACCTTTTTTTATAATTGTAGGCACTTCATATCTATCTTTGCCGCCTAACTTACTCCACTACGTATGTCTAAAATCATTATTGCGGTAGATGGCTATTCCAGTTGCGGAAAAAGCACCACCGCCAAAGGCGTAGCTGCCCATTTGGGCTACGCATACATTGATACTGGTGCCATGTATCGGGCCGTTACGCTCTATTTCCATACGCATCATGTCACACTCACCAACCCCAAAGAAATCTCCAAAGCATTAGAAGGGATTAAAATTGACTTTAGGAGAAATCCTGAGACAGGACGCAACGAGACCTATCTCAACGGACTTAACGTGGAAGATGAAATTCGCAAACTCTACATCGCCAATTGGGTCAGTGAGGTAAGTGCGGTGTCGGAAGTACGGCGGGCAATGGTGGCCCATCAACAGCGAATGGGGAAAGCCAAAGGCATAGTAATGGACGGTCGTGACATCGGTACCGTGGTGTTTCCGGAGGCAGAGCTTAAAGTGTTTATGACCGCCGACCCGCAAATCCGTGCACAACGCCGCCAAATTGAATTATTGGACAAAGGAGAAATGCTCGATTTGGAAGATATTCTGAAAAATATTCACAAACGAGACTTGATTGACACCACCAGAGCTGATAGTCCGCTGCGGCAGGCCGCTGATGCCACCTTGGTCGATACCTCTTTTATGACCTTGGACGAACAAATAGAATTGCTCACCAACTTGGCCGACGAAAAAATCAGCAGTTCGATACGACAAAGTAGAACCAACCCATGAGCGCCGATTTTTTGATTGTAGGGCAAGGTATCGCAGGCTCGATTCTTGCCTGGACGTTATCGCAGCGCGGCCATCGGGTGCTGATTATGAATGACCCCACGTTGCCATCGGCTTCCAAAGTTTCGGGAGGGATATTTAATCCATTGACTGGGAAAAAATTATATCGGACTTGGAAAGCTGATGAACTATTTCCGTTTGCCTACAAATTTTACGCCGACATGCAAGCGCAGCTCGGCGGAGATTTCCTCCACGACTGTGATGTGTATCGTCCGTACCGGTCTATCGAAGAACAAAATTCGTACTTGGCCCAAACCGCTGATCCAAACCTTGCAAAATACGTAATTGAACGTGTTGATGATGCCAAATTTTCCCCTTTTGTCGAAAACCCTTACGGAGGACTTCAAATTACGCAGGCTGGATGGGTAGATTGCGTTCAGATGCTTCAAAAAATTGAAAACTATTTTATTGAAAATAAACAATATATACAAGGTAGAGTAGAATATCAAAAAATTGAAATTCAGGGAGATGGTGTAGTTTATGGTGATTTAAAAATAAAAAAAATACTATTTTGTGAAGGTTACGAAGCCCGCCAGAATCCATTTTTTAATTGGTTGCCGTTCAATCCCGTGAAAGGCCAAAGTCTCATCGCGGTTGTTGAAGACTACACACTCCAAGAAATCATCAATCAGGGAACTTTTATCCTGCCCCTTGATGGGAAAGGAAAATGTAGGTTGGGGGCAACTTATAGTTGGCATGACTTAGACTGGGAGGCAACAGAAGATGGACGAGCGTATCTGGAAGATAAAATAAAAGCCTACCTAAAAAAAAAGTATCAAATTCTCGAACAACATGCAGGGATTCGGCCTTCTACTAAAGACCGAAGGCCGTTTGTCGGAATCCACCCTGAATACACCTCATTAGGGATATTCAATGGGCTGGGAACCAAAGGTGTTAGCCTTGCGCCTTTTTTTGCGAATCAGTTTGCGAATTTTTTAGAGACTGGAGAAGAAATAGACAAAGAGGCGAATATTGAGCGAATTTTTTCGTTATATTTTCGTTCTAAATAGTGTTAAGCGTTAATGGCAATCGCGGCTAAAGAGCTAGGAGCGATAAGCTTTTTGTGAATGGCAACTCTTTGCCTAATTCATTAACCCTTAACTTTTAACGATTAATAGGTTAGCCTGAATATGAAAAGCTGTTTTATTACTAGATTGTTGTGGATAGGGGCGGTGGTGTTGCCGACTCTGTCGGTTGAAGCTCAAAATTACCCTTCGCAAGAGCAATTCGGCAAAAATCGAGTACAGTATCAGCGCTTTGAATGGAAAATCCTCAAAACCAATAACTTTGAGATTTACCATCACGGTGCCGGAACACCGCTGGCTACGCTGGCAGCTCAATATGCTGAATCTGAATTTGACCGAATTACGGAAGCTTTAGGATACACCCCCTACAATCGAATTAAAATTTTCCTCTACAATTCTCCCCAAGAGCTTTTGCAAAGCAATATGGGTATGGCAAACAGCTCAGACTTAAGCGAGACCGAGCTTAATCTGGCAAAGGCACGTTTGGAAATAGCATTCACAGGCGATCAAATCAGCTTCCGAAAGCAGCTTATCAAAGAGATTTCTCGTTTGTTTGTCTATGATATGCTGTACGGAGGAAGCTTGAAAGATGCTTTGCAGAGTTCGCTTTTATTATCGCTGCCCGACTGGTTTATGTCTGGAATTGCGGCGTATATCGCAGAAGGATGGAGTCCTGAATTGGACGATTACATGCGCGACGCAATTGTGCATCGGCAGATGAAGAAGCCATCTTTATTGACAGGTCCGGAAGCGACGTTGGTTGGGCAATCCATTTGGAATTATATTGCAGAACGCTACGGAAAAGATAATATCTCAAATATTCTCAACTTAACCCGTATCATACGTACCGAACAAACCAGCGTATCAAGCACGTTGGGGGTGTCTTTTTCGCGTTTTCTGAAAGAATGGCGGGATTTTTACACCAATATGGCAACGACCGCCACGGGTAATGGCTACAAAGACCCCGCAGGAGATTGGGTGCGAGACTTAGATTTGCCGTTGGGGCATCCTGCAAATAACGCTCGACTGAGCCTAGACAATCAATATGTTGCCGTAACAAACCGTAAATCAGGACATTATACTGTTGATGTAATCAATACTGAAACAAAAGCAGTGACGACTGTTATTAAAGGGAAATATGCCCTTGAAAAACGTACCTATTTGAGTCGAATGCCGTTGATTGCTTGGAGCCGCGGCAATGGTTTGGCCATTATTTCGGAAGAAAACGGTCGGGTATTTTTAGAGTTGTTTGATATTGGAGACAAAGGGAAATCGAAACTTCGATTGAGTAGAGAAATCAGAGGTATCAATCAAGTTGTTGATTTTGACATCTCAAATGATGGTTCAACGTTGGTGTTAAGTGCTGATAGTCGTGGTCAAAATGACCTCTATCTTTTTAATATAGGGCGCTCTTCGTTGCTCGGTCTTACGGGCGATTTATACGATGACCGTTATCCTCATTTTGTAGGTACATCTTCTACCCGTGTCGTTTTTTCATCCAATCGTGTCAAAGATTCACTGGGTATTGCAGATAAGGGTTCCTATAAAACCGTCAAGGACAAAATGGCGTTGTTTGTACACAACGGAAATCCTCGTGCTCAAACAGTTACAAGAATTGCCGACTCTTTGGGGACTATTTCAAATGCCCGCACCACCGATGAAAATACCTTCTACTTCCTTTCAGATTATAAAGGTATTTCGAATTTGTATCGGTATGAGTTAGATATTAAAAAACTGACTCCTGTAACTGGTTTTAACCAGAGTATCCGGGACTACGATTACCTGCCCGCCTCAGGAGCTTTTGTGAGCATTAATTGGTACAAAGACAAAGAAAGTTTATTTTATCAGAGCAGACTTTCTCCAGTTACCAATGAACTGGTTGCCACGCCGAGAGTACAAAGTATGTCAGGAATGTCGGTTTATAAGACCGAAAATCGTAATAACCCAGCGGCTGATGCTAGTCTAATTGCACAGATGGCTAATCCTCGAAAGATTCAGTTAGATTCTGGAGAGGTTGACACAGATAACTATGAATTTGATCCAGATGTACTCAAATCGTTTGAATATCGTCAGCGAAGAGGAACAACAGTTTCTAGTGCAGCCAATCTACCCAGTCGAAATCGCAAAAGAGAAAACATTACAATAAAGGGCCCTATTGATTATAAGAGCCTATTTATCAGTAACGATGCTACTTCTGATTGGCGAATTGACCCAGTACGGGGATTTGGGTTTGCGCAGTCACTGACGATGAATGATTTGCTTGAAAACCACATTGTCAAGGCTGGATTTTTCTTAGGTCTGCTCAATTTTAGAACTAACAACTTGTGGGCTGAATACAATAACCTGGCCCACCGTGTGGATTTTGGCGTTCGGATCGACCGTCAAAGCCTCTATGTCCAGCCCCCAGCCAGTCAAAAATACCGCTACAATCGGGTAGCTTTTACGGCTTCATATCCTTTCAACAACAATGCACGTGTTTCATTGACCCCTTTTTATGCGGAATCCAAATTGTTGGATGTAAGCAATATTTCAGCGGCAGATGTAACATCCTCATATTTGGGGGGGCGTGCTGAATTTGTGTATGATAACTCCCGAATCAATGGCATGAATATGATGGAAGGAACACGTTTTAAAGTTCGTTACGATCAATTGGGGGGCATAAGAGGAACGAGAGGTTTTAACCGACTGGTGGTTGATTTTCGTCATTATCAGAAGATTCACCGTGATTTGATTTTTGCAACACGTGTTTCTTTCGCCCGCTCGGGAGGAAAAGCCCCCAAACAGAGTGTGTTGGGAGGAATGGAAAATTGGACTGGTAATAATCAAGACGAACGGAGTGTAAATCCTTTGGCTGTAGGCTTGAGTAGTTCTTTGATTCCCATTGATAATAGGGACATCTTTTTCGTAGAATTGGCCACTAATCTCCGAGGGTTTAACATTAATAAGGTTTCAGGAACAAACCATTTATTGTTTAATGGTGAGTTAAGAATGCCCCTGATTAAGTATTTTTATCGTGGGCCTATTACCTCAAACTTCCTAAGAAACTTTCAGTTGGTAGGTTTTACAGATGTTGGTACCGCTTGGACAGGTCAATGGCCCTTCAACCGTCAGAATAGTCTGAACACTGAAATTATACGTTTGGATTTCTTTAGTGCCACCGTAAATAATTTTCGTAATCCTTTTTTGTTGGGTTACGGACTTGGTGCTCGTACAATGTTATTTGGGTTTTATGTAAAGTTTGATTACGCTTGGGGATTAGACAATGGAGAAATAAATAAAGCCATTCCATACCTGACTTTAGGGTATGATTTCTAAGACTAAAAATATACTTCCCATTA
>JAIXPV010000326.1 GCA_027486105.1 Runella sp.
CAACTCTGATTATATGCGCAATGACGATGGCACCCCCAATACCGCCCACAGTACCAATTTAGTTCCCTGCGTATTTGTCGGGAATGAATACAAGGGCCAACCCAAAGATGGAAAACTGGCCGATATTGCACCCACAATTTTGGCGCTGATGGAAGTTTCTCAGCCTGCCGAAATGACGGGAGTAAGTTTGTTATAAGTGGGTCCGTATTTTCGTTAGAACTTTTTATGTGCTTCTTGGGTTAATTCCAAGAAGCATTTTTTTGTATGAAGCACCTCCTTTTGTTTATTTTCAGCTTATATTTATTTACCAACTGCACCAATCCAACGGATACTGCGGAGGTTCAGAATTACTTTAATCTCAAAGGGTTTATTGAAAACCAAATTGCCGAATTGAACAAACGTAAGCCTTTGGTAAACAAAAAAATGGCTTTGGGGGACAAAAACGAAAACAAGCAAACTACCGAAATTGACTGGCGGCAAGAACTGGAGTTGTTTACCCAAGCAGACCTCAACAAGCAAGCGTACCAGCTCAGCTATACCATTTCCCAATCTAGCCCGTCTACTTTCCTCTATACTTTAAAAAACGGCGAGAAGCTTCCCGTAAAATCATTGAAAATTGTGTTAGACGAAGTTTCTAAACAGCCCAAACTGGTTGAGGCTTTAGTACAGGAAGAGAATAGATTATACGACTCAGAAAAGAAGCTGCAATTAACCTGTACGATGCGCCCCGAAGGCGTTTGGCTCATCAAGACATATGAAATCAACGGATTTCAGCATTTAACCATCACCGATAAAAAAACTTTTCTGGTAAAAGGGACGATAAACTAGAAAGAGCTACTCTTCCTTCTTCATCCAAATCATTTTTTCGGGAATATCCTGTTCGATTTCTTTACGAACCCATTCCACAATTTCTTCCACGCTCATTGAATCATCGAATTTGATCGGTGCTTTAAAGCGTATGCTCAACGTCGTATTTCTTTTTTTAAAACGAAGTCCTTTTTTATCAAATGCCCGTCGAAACCCATTGATAACCACTGGCACCACAATCGGTTGATTTTCCAACACCAAATGGCCCGTTCCTTTACGGATGGGCGCGTACGGGCTCGTTGTTCCCTGTGGAAAGCTCACAACCCACCCGTGGTCCAAAGCCCGTGAAACCTTATTGGCAGCTGAAGTATCACGTTCTCGTTTTACGTTTTGGCCTTCAGCACGCCATGAGCGTTCTACGGTCAGTGCCCCTCCCAAGCCAAACAACTTAGGCACAATTCCTGCTTTCATGGTTTCGCTCGCCGCCACGTAATAGCTCCGCGCCCGGGGCGCCAATAAATACAACGGTGGCACAATGGTACTCTTGAAACCCCATTTTACGCTTGAAAAAATGTGGTAAAAGGAAATCACATCCGCAAAATAAGTTTGATGATTGGACAAAAACAGTACCCCATTTTCGGGAAGGTCTTCCAGATGTTCAATCCCTTCTATTTGGGTTTTATTCACGACCGTAAAACGCCAATACGTAAACCATCCGATAATGGAAATCATCATTCGTTTGATAAACAGAGAATTACCAAAGGGGTCGCGTTCGAGAAGGCCTAAGAAATCGAGCCAAGCGAGCCATTTAGGAAGATAACTAAACCGAGTAAGGGGTCGGTTGGAGGTCATATATTACAGGGTTGGAATACTATCAACTACGTAAAAGTAATAGAACCCCGTAAATTTGCAAGTAAAAGCGTATTTTGAGTATCAATTGCCGCAGAATAATTTTCGACTCGTCTCGAAAAAGGTTCTGCGGCAATGCTGCTATGCCAATTCAGCAATCGCATGTTTGACCAAAAAACGGTCAAGCAACTCGTTAAAGCGCTCAGGATGTTCCATCATAGGCGCGTGGCAACATTTATCGATGAAGTATAATTCAGAATTGGCAATCAAGCGGTTGAATTCATGACCCACGTGAGGCGGCGTAATGGTATCATTCAATCCCCAAACCAATAAGGTCGGCGCTTCGATTTTGTGTAAATCCTTGGCAACATTATTACGCTGTGCCGACTTGGCGATACCTACAATGCTCATGCATTTCGGAATACTTGACGTTGTCTCAAATACTTCGTCAATCAGCTCTTTGGTGGCCACTTTGGGGTCGTAGAAAGTATACGCAACGCGTTCGGAAATGTATTCGTAACTACCACGTTTTGGGTACGAGCCACCCATACCATTTTCGAACAAACCTGAGCTACCCGTCAATACCAATCTTCTGACCTGCTCTGGATGCGTAAGTGTGTAAAGAATGGCAATATGCCCTCCCAACGAATTTCCGATGAGGGTCATATCTTTCAATTCTTGCGAAGCTACAAACCCCTCTGTAAAAGTCACTAATGCCTCTAGACCCGCTTCACGGGGGCTCATTTCATAAATGGGAAGCATCGGAATGATGATACGGTAATCTTTTTTGAAATAATTAATGACGCCGTCCCAGTTGCTCAATGCACCAAATAAACCATGCAGCAACAACAACACCTCTCCCCGCCCTTCATCTATGTAGCGATAGCCATTAGATTCTTTTATCAAGTAGCTCATAATCAAGGAATAAGTTTCAAAAATATGGGATAAATCAAAGGGGAAATTAAAGTTTTCTTTTGTTTTCCCGACGAATTACACACAAATATAGGTAATTTAAAATCAACCTTTTTATGATATTTTCGTTAAACAGGGAATAATACCACACTTTCTAAACGAAAGTCAAATTTTACAACTATTTGTGTATAAAGGTTTTAAAGCAATTATTCTAACTGTATGCAAACATACTAAAATTGTACTTTTTTGATTCCATAACCACGAAAAATATTTTCAGTAACTTAACTTACAGAAACATAGGCTATTTCCAATCGTTGTGAATTGGTTTGTTGGATTGTGAACAAAGGTCAGACGGTAGTCAGACCACAAGAATTTAGAGCTCTTCCTACAAAATAAAAAAAGTGGCGGTGTTACCACTGCCACTTCAGAATCTTAAAACAAAAAAATTATTTCGCCACTTCTTTCACGTCGGGAAGCAGATTTTTCTGTTTGAGAATACGCTCAAAAAGTCGAAGGTCATGCTCTGAGTTAAAAACAGAGTGCGGAAAATGTAAAAATTGACCGCGTGCCATCATTAAAATATACGCGTCTTTGGTTCTGTAAGCGCTTTTAATTTGCTCCCACTGCATGATTCCACCTTCTTTTGGGTTTGTTTTTACCAAAATTTGACGACTATCAATCTCGTACAAATACTTATCAAACAACTGCTTATATTGCTCTAACTGCGTAACACCTGTAAATTGTACCCACCAA
>JAIXPV010000593.1 GCA_027486105.1 Runella sp.
TGCCGAAACCATTAAAAATAAAGTAGGTATCAAAACGGGTGCCGTAGGAATGATTACGGAAGCGAGCCAAGCCGAAGAAATCATCGTTGGCAACAAAGCCGATTTGGTATTGATTGCCCGTGAGTCGCTCCGAAATCCGATGTTTCCGCTCTCGGCGGCACACGAGTTAGGGCATGATGTACAATGGCCGATTCAATACTTGAGAGCCCAAAAGAAACGTTAGTTTTATAGCATTGGCAAGTTTTTACAACTTGCCAATGCTATAAGATAGTCTCTTCGGGTGGCGAAAAGGTAGTATTAGAAATGCCCGGTGGATGCCTTATCCTACTGAACACAAATCGCTCACCCAATATGAGATTATTTTTCTCCTTCTTTCTCCTTATTTCACTATCCTCGGCCTACGCCCAAAACTGGTACAAAGGCAATCTGCACACGCACTCGCTCTGGAGCGACGGCGACGATTATCCCGAAATGATTATGGATTGGTATAAGGCCAATGGCTATAATTTTGTCGGGTTATCTGACCATAATACGTTTCAGGAAGGAGAAAAATGGGTGAATGTGCCGCGTGTGCCCGAGCGTCGGCGCACATTTGAGCGTTATTTGCGCACATTTGGGCCTGATTGGGTCACGTACAAAAAGGGGCCTAACGATTCCCTAAAAGTACGCCTGAAAAACTTGCAGGAATACCGCAGTTATTTTGATGACCCAGGTAAGTTTCTCATTATCAAAAGTGAAGAGGTTTCAACAAGCTACGACAGCAAGCCGATTCACATCAACATGACCAACGTGCAGAACCTCATTCGTCCGCAGCGAGGCAATAGCGTGGCTGAGGTGATGCAAAACAATATTGATTTGGTGGTAGCGCAGCGCCGCCAAACGGGGCAGCCCATGTTTCCGCATATCAATCACCCCAATTTTTACTATGCCATCACCGCGCATGACTTGATGCAGCTACGGTACGAGCGTTTCTTTGAAGTTTTTAATGGTCATCCGATGGTCAATAATTACGGTGACGAAAAACGCGATGGCACCGAGGTAATGTGGGATAAAATCAACGTGCATTTTGTGCAACAGGGACGCCCGTTGATGTACGGTTTGGCCACCGACGATAGCCACAATTATCAGTTTTTTGGCCTAGAATACAGCAATACGGGGCGTGGTTGGGTTATGGTCAATGCCGCCGATTTGTCGCCGCGCTCACTGATAGAATCTATGGAAGCAGGACGGTTTTATGCCACGTCGGGCGTAGAATTAGAAAAACTGGTTCAAACCCCGTCCAGTATTTCATTTAAGATTAAAGCGGAGCCAAATGTCAATTATACCATTCAATGGATTGGATTGAAAAAAGGAAAAGAAAAAACGGAAATTTTTAAAGAAATCAAAGGATTGGAAGCGAGCTATACCTTGGCCGAGGATGATTTGATGGTGCGGGCTAAAATTATTTCAAGCAAGCCCAAATACAATCCGTTTAGCGCGGGAGATGTAGAAACGGCTTGGATTCAGCCCATTGCGAAGCTCCAAACCCCGCCTGTAAAACCCAACGTAGTGCCACTTCCCAACGCCCACGCGCACAACGACTACGAGCAATCGCGGCCATTGTGGGATGCGCTAGACCAAGGATTTACGAGCGTAGAGGCCGACGTTTATTTAATCAACGACACACTGTTTGTAGCCCACGAACGCCCAACGTTCAACAATCCTGCACATACCTTAGAAAATTTGTACTTAAAGCCTTTGGTCGAGCGCATTGCGCAAAACGGAAATCAAGTTTACGGAGGTTATAAAGGCCCTGTTTATCTCATGATTGACTTCAAAACCGAGGCCGAAAGTACCTACAAAGCCTTAGATAAATTGCTCCAAAACTATCGTGCGCTTCTTACGTCGTATAAAGGAAATACTCCCAAAGCGGGGGCTGTAACGTTATTCATTTCGGGCAATCGTCCGATTGAGACGTTGAAAAAATCAAAAGAACGTTTGGCTTCGTTGGATGGGCGACCTGCAGATTTGGGTAAGAAATTGAGCGCTCAACTGATGCCTGTGGTGAGTGATAATTACGCAAACCATCTTTCATGGCGCGGCAAGGGCGAAATGCCCGACGAGCAGTTTCAAAAATTGAGTCAATTGGTAAAAAAGGTACACGCCGAAGGCAAAAAACTGCGCCTGTGGGCTTGCCCCGAAGACCCAGTCGTTTGGAAAAAACTCCGCGAAGCAGGCGCTGATTTTCTCAGTACCGACCAACTGGAGTTGGTGAAGGAGTTTTTGTTGGCGAAACCTTGAAGGTTTTGCCTTTTAATTCCCTTGGAAGCACAGCCCAAGGGAATTAAAAGCAAAACCTGTTGATTTTAAGCTGATTTTAAAATAAAGTCTGGGCTTATTTGTAAACGCTCATACAACTTCTTGGCTACATCAATGGTAATTCGTCGTTTACCATTTAAAATTTCGGAAAGGCGAGCTGTGGATATTTCTAATAAAATCGCTAAGTCTTTCTGTTTTAGTCGGCGTTCCACCATTTTATATTGAATCATCTCTGACAAGGTTGTAGGTTGGCGCACGGGCATTAATTGCATTGTATCTTCAAATTCTTCAATGGCTTTGGCCAGCAGAAGAATTTGGGTTTCCCGTTCTGGATTACCTTCAAACCCTTCCTCAATCATTTTATCTACTTCTTTAAAAGCAGATTTGTATTCTTCCCAATTATTGAGTTTCATAGCTTTTTTAGGTCAAGGATGGCTATTTTGAGATTTAATTTCAATAAAAAGCACAAAATTCCATATTTGGAAATTTTGTGCTACTTTTTCTACTTTTCAAGAAAAGGCTGTGTCATTACACCCTTTGGCTGCAAGACCTGCATTGTTGACGGATTTACAAAAAAGCCCTTCCCATTGATTGGGAAGGGCTTTTTTGTATCTATTGAGAGAGTTTTAAATTATAATCCCGCAATCAGCTTCTGATTCAAAACTACGTAATCGTCGTTTTTGGCTTGTTTAGCCATTTCCATCGACTTCATGGCGGTGGCTTTGGCGCCTGCTTTGTCGCCTGCTTTAGCCTGTACTTTGGCTTTTAGGTGCATTACCCAATACGCCGTAGGCTGTGCTTCAACTGCTTTGTTGGCCCATTCCAACGCTTTATTGATGTCTTTGCCGTTGTCAAAATAATAGCTCGCAGCTTGGAAATACGGGCGGCTGTCTACGGTCATGGCGGTGTTGATTTGTGCCATGATTTTAGCGTCAATATCAGCCACAACCGGGATTTGTACGGCGGTATTCTCCCACAGGATTTGAATATCGGCAGAAGAGGCGGTGAGGTTACCCAAAATGATGGTAAAATTTTCAATCATCATCGGCAACTGCATCGACTCTACTTTGAAACGCGCCACATCGTCTTCGGTTTTATAGCCTGTTAAGCCACTGTTGTTAGCACCTTTGTTGATGATGATTTCCCATTCATTGGCTGTTGGTACGGAATAAATAGCGTAAGAGCCTGCTTTCACCGGTACTCCACCCACTTTTACATCTTCGCCGAAGGTTACTTTGGTGGCGGCGTTGGCACCTGTTCTCCAGATTTTACCAAAAGGTACCAAATCGCCAAAAATTTTGCGGCCTTTCGCGGCGGGGCGAGAATAGGTGATTTCGATGGAAGAAAGCGCAAAATCTTGCTTGATGGTTTGGGTTGGACTAGGGGCTGGTGTCTTGATTCCCTGGGCCGATGCGCCAACTGAAAATAGGACAAAAAGAAGTACAACAACTTTTTTCATTTGATTTTTGAGGGTTTTGTTTTGATAAGTAATGTGCGTAGTCTATCGACTGTTAGCACAAGTGTAAACTCAATTATCAGTCAAATAATTCAAAAAAATGAAGTTAAAGTGAAGCATTTGTGTCAATAACGCAAGCGAGTACTGATTTATATCATCATTTTCATGCAGAGAAATGTCGATTTTTGAAGGATTGGGAATGCGTTTATATCCCTTCATTGAATCATTTATTAAAACACTGTTTTCCACATGTCAACACAACATACATTTCATATTCCCGTCATGGGGCTGGGATTTACGATGGAATCACCCATTAAAGTGGCAAGGTTTGGGATTTCGTCGGTTATTTCTATCATCGAAGACGAACTGATGGAGCGCCTCCGCGAGTTGTATAGCCCGTGGGTAAATGAGACTTTTGTTCCCATCACTGACCAAGTGGAAGATTGGCGCGCCAAACGAATTCAGTCATACCTCAATCTGGTCAATCGGATTGTGACGCAACAGGTAGAAAAGCTCCGAAATCTGCCGTTTGTGATGGGCACCGAAATTGTAAAATACTTCGAACTCCTCCCCGACGATTCGTCGGTCAAGACGCTTTATCAAAACATGATGTCGTTGGAGGAAGGTGAGGCCAAAGCACAGTTGCAAGAAAAACTACGGGGTGAAATCAAAGCGGGGGCTATTGATGTCAACATCATGGCGAAGGTAGACCGAAATAATTACACCAAAGACGGAGAAATGTTGCCCAAAGAATTTTCAGACGCTCTTTCCAGTTTACGGGGTTTTGCCCAAAGTGATTTAGAATCATCGGTGGTTTTCTCGGCGGGATATAATCCGCGTTTGTACGCATACATTGATACATTCACTGACTTTTTTCCCGATGAAAAAGGCTACCTAAAAAAGAAGATTGTGTTGAAGGTAAGCGATTATCGCTCGGCCTTAACCCAAGGCAAAATATTGGCAAAAAAAGGCCTGTGGGTGTCAGAATTCAGAATTGAATCGGGATTGAACTGCGGCGGCCACGCTTTTGCAACCGATGGCTTATTGCTGGGGCCGATTATGGAGGAATTTAAAGCCAATCGAGAAGCGCTGGCGGCGGAGCTGTGGACGATGTGCAACCAAGCCCTGACGGCCAAAGGTGTACCTACGTTTGAAACCCAACCTGTGCTTCGTGTCACGGTGCAGGGCGGCATTGGCACGGCCAACGAAAATTCCTTTTTGCTCGACTATTATCAGGCCGACGCCACGGGTTGGGGCAGTCCGTTTTTGTTGGTGCCCGAAGCCACGAGTGTCGACGAAAATACGCTCCA
>JAIXPV010000188.1 GCA_027486105.1 Runella sp.
AATGTACGATAACTACCTCAGCGACATTGACCGCGGCAAACTGTATTTTCTTGCTTCGGACATTCAGTATTTTGATAAATACCGTACCCAACTCGATGAAGCCCTCAACAACGGCGATTTGACGGCGGCGTATGATATTTATAATACTTTCCGCAAACGCTACCGTGAGCGGAGCAATTACATCACCAAAGCGTTGGCCAATCCTAAATTTGATTTCTCGGTAGATGAGTCTTTCAATACCGACCGTGAAAAAGCTACTTGGGCTAAAAGTACGGAAGAATTGGATGAAATCTGGCGCAAATTGCTTAAAAATGAAGCACTTGAGTTGAAATTATCGGGCAAGGCCGATACATCAGTGGTAACGCTTTTGAGAGATCGTTACAAAAACCGAGAACGTAATTTAGGCCGTTTTCGTAGCGAGCAGGTATTTCAGATGTACATGAATGCATTCTGTGAAGTGCTTGACCCGCACACCCGGTATTTTTCGCCTGCCGATTCAGACCGTTTTAAGCAGGATATGTACCAAGCCCTCGAAGGAATTGGGGCGGTATTGCGTGAAGATGGCAACTACATCAAAGTCGTGGAAGTGGTTCCTGGCGGACCTGCTTTTAAGGATAAGCGTCTCAAAAAAGACGACCGAATCATCGGGGTAGCGCAGGGAGACGAAGGAAAAGTGGAAGATATTGTAGGTTGGTACGTAGACGATGCCGTTAAAAAAATCAAAGGAACGAAAGGGACAGTCGTGCGCTTGCAAGTATTGGCTTCTGACGCCCTGCCCAACGACCCTCCCAAAGAAATCCGTCTGGTACGGGAGAAAGTAAATTTGCAGACTTCTCGTGCTAAGAAAGAAATCGTGACCATTAATCAAAATAAGCACGACTATAAAATCGGGGTTATCAATATTCCGTCGTTTTATCGAGACTTTGAAGGGGCTGGTAAACGTGATAAAGATTTCGCTAGTACTACCCGCGACGTGCAGAAAATCATTGATTCGCTCAAGGCTGAAAATGTCGAAGGAATTGTAATCGACTTACGTAACAACGGCGGTGGGTCATTAACAGAAGCGATCTCATTGACGGGTTTATTTATTTCAAAAGGCCCAGTGGTACAAGTACGTGAATCAACGGGTGATACGGAAGTGCAAACTGACCCTGATCCAAATGTGACATACGATGGCCCGATTGCGGTTTTAATCAACCGTTTTAGTGCCTCTGCCTCTGAAATTTTTGCGGCTGCTATTCAGGACTACAAACGTGGAATTGTGTTGGGCGAGCAAACTTACGGCAAAGGTACCGTACAAACCATGGTTGATTTGAACCAGTGGATTAAAGATTCTGATAAATTGGGGCAAATCAACATCACCGTTGCAAAATTCTACCGCATCAATGGTAGCAGTACCCAGCGCAAAGGGGTGTCGCCCGATATTGAATTCCCATCGGCATTCAGTGCGGAAGAATACGGCGAAAGCTCACAACCCACGGCTTTGCCTTGGGATCAAATTGCCACAGCGCGTTTTGACGTGACCAAATCGTTGAACGAAAAACAAGTGGCAAAACTGCGCGAGAAGTATCAGCAACGTCTTAAGTCGGAATTGGAAATGAAAACGTTTGTAGACGAGTTGGAGCTGTTCCGCAAAGCGCGCGAAAATACCGTTGTTTCGTTGCAAGAAACCAAGCGGAAGAAGGAGCGTGAAGAAGCTGAGAAAAAGCGTGCGGCCCTGAAAAAGCTAGAAACGGATGACGAAGTAGATGAAGATGAAACTCCTGCCACCGCCAAAGCGGCCGACAAAAAGAAAAAGGACATTTACATGAATGAAACCAGTCGGATTTTGGCAGATTACATTACGCTTTCTAAAGCACCTTCGGTAGCTAAGCGATAAAATTTGTTACCTTCAAACGTTGGACGGTGGAGCAGGGGTACTATCTTTAGTCCCTAATCCGACGTCCAACGTCTATTTTTAATCCATTCTAACTGATTTATGAAATACAAAAAACACGTTTTTATTTGCACTAATCAAAAAGACGGTGGCAAAAAATGCTGCGGAGCCGAGCACGGCGCGGCATTGGTTGATGCATTCAAAACATCTCTCAAAGAGAAAAATTTACATATTGACATCCGCGCTCAAAAATCGGGCTGTTTAGACGTATGCGCCTTCGGCCCCGCATTGGTGGTGTACCCAGAAGGTGTTTTCTACGGAAAAGTAGAGCTCGCTGATGTTGAAGAAATCATCGAAAGCCATTTGATAAATGATGTTCCCGTGGAACGTCTGGCGTTGAAATTCTAAGAACGTCTTTATTTTACACCTCATCTGTCAATGCTGAACGCAAATTCCTGCAAGGGTCTTTGCATTCAGCGTTGACATTTTTATTTTTACCAAAACTGCCAATTCCTATGCTCCAACGCTACTTTTCTCTTGCTCAAAATGGAACTACGGTGCGTACCGAAGTCATTGCGGGGCTATCTTCTTTTCTGGCTACGATGTACATTATTGTAGTGAATCCCGCCATTTTGAGTCAATCGGGAATGCCGTTCGGTGGTGTGCTAACGGCTACGGTACTGCTCTCTTTCTTTTGCAGTTCGATGATGGGACTGTATGCTCGTAATCCGCTTCTTGTAGCCCCAGGGATGGGGCTAAATGCCTTTTTTACCTTTGCCGTTGTGAAAGGAATGGGCGTAGCATGGCAAACTGCCTTGGGCGCGGTATTTTGGGCGGGAATCATTTTTTTGATTTTATCAATCTTCAACGTTCGGACTTATATAGTACAGGCCATCCCTAAGCCGTTGCGCTACGCGATTTCGTCGGGAATTGGGCTTTTTATCACGTTGATTGGCTTGACCAATGCTAAATTTATCGTTAATAACCCCGCCACCTTGGTCGGTATAGGGAATTTGAAAGACCCGATTCTGCTGACGTTTTTGTTGGGGTTGGTCATTACAGCAATATTGGTGGTGAAAAAAGTGCAAGGCGGCATTGTCATTGGCATTGTACTGACCACCTTGGCAGCGATTCCCGTAGGCCGTTGGTGGGGCGATGCGTCGGCGGTTAATTTTGGGCAGGCTACACTGGTCAATTGGAGTGGACTTTGGGCGGCTCCTGATTTTAGCCTTTTGCTTCAATTAGATTTGACGGGTTCGTTGACCTTGGCGCTTTGGCCCGTCATTTTTGCCTTTGCTTTTACCGATTTATTTGACAGTCTTTCAACCTTCGTTGGCGTTGCCGAAGCCGCTAATCTTTACGACGAAAACGGCGACCCGCGCAATATTGGGCAATCACTGCTAACCGACGCCGTAGCTACCACAATGGCTGGTTTGTTGGGCACTAGCCCCGGAACGGCCTACATTGAGTCTGCGGTGGGGATTGAGCAAGGCGGTCGCACGGGGCTTACGGCGGTGGTAGCGGCATTTTTGTTTTTGCCGTTCATGTTTTTATCCCCTTTGCTCTCGGTCATTCCGAGCATTGCCACTGCTCCAGCGTTGATTTTGGTGGGAGCGTTTATGATGAAACCCATCACCAAGATTGATTGGACGCGTATGGACGAAGCCATTCCGTGTTTATTGGCATTGGTGTTGATTCCTTTCAGCTATTCCATTACCCAAGGCATTATCTTTGGTTTTTTGAGTTGGACAATCCTCAAAACCGCCGTTGGAAAAGGAAAAGAAATATCATTCACCCTCTGGATGATTGTTATTTTTGCCGTGATGTCTTTGGTATGGGGGCATTGAGGAAGTTTGGGATTTGCATTGGGTGGCGAATAACCCATTTGTTGTTGGGGGAATCGTAGCCGCGTATCATCTGTCTCCCGCAAGTGAGGCAGGTTTCTCAAAACCTGCTTGGAGGTTGCTCCCAACCTCGTTTTTGGTAAGGTTGAAACCCTTAAAAAAACTTTAAAAAAGGGGTTGTCTCAAAAATCTGAGACAACCCCTTCACCAATAGCTACCCTTGAAGAGAAACATTCGAGGAGGAGCAATCGTAAGGTGTATTTTTTTTTACGCCATACTGATTGCTCATGGCTTAAATGTACTGATTCAGAATGTTCTCAAACAGCTCTTGCTTACCGCTGATTTGTTTTGGCGCACCAGCTGCCACCGCAAAGCTATGTAAGTCTTCCAATGTCAATTTGCCATCTTCAAAATCCTTGCCTGCACCGCTGTCAAACGAAGCGTAACGCTCAGTACGAAGTTTTTTGTAAGGAGATTTCTCTAGAATATTATTTGAAATCACGAGTGCACGTGCAAAAGCATCCATCCCGCCAATGTGCGCAATGAAGATATCGTCGAGGTCGGTGGAGTTACGACGGGTTTTTGCGTCAAAGTTGATGCCACCTGCCTTGATACCACCTGCTTCTAGAATTACCAACATAGCCTCGGTCAACTCACTCAAATTAATCGGAAATTGGTCGGTATCCCAGCCGTTTTGGTAGTCGCCACGGTTGGCGTCGATACTGCCCAACATACCTGCATCGGCTGCTACTTGCAATTCGTGTTGGAACGTATGCCCCGCTAAGGTGGCGTGGTTTACTTCAATATTTAATTGAAAATCCTTGTCCAAACCATACTGGCGCAGAAATCCGATAACGGTTGCCGAATCGTAATCATATTGATGTTTGGTAGGCTCACAGGGCTTAGGTTCAATAAAGAATGTGCCTTTGAAGCCGTTTTTGCGGGCATAGTCACGCGCTATGGTCAAGAATTGACCAAGGTGATCCAGCTCGCGTTTCATGTTGGTATTCAACAAAGTCATGTAGCCTTCGCGGCCACCCCAGAATACGTAATTTTCGCCATTGAGGGCAATTGTTGCATCCAAAGCGTTTTTAACTTGTACCCCAGCGTGGGCTACTACGTTGAAATCAGGGTTGGTCGAAGCACCGTTCATGTAGCGCGGATTGGAGAATACATTGGCCGTACCCCACAATAATTTTACGCCGCTTTCGGTTTGTTTGGCTTTTGCATAATCAACAATGGCCTGCATACGGCGCTCGTATTCGGTGATGCTGGGGCCTTCATCGACCAAATCTACATCGTGAAAGCAATAGTAAGGAACGCCCAGTTTAGTAATAAATTCAAAAGCAGCATCCATTTTGTCTTTGGCGCGTTGAACGGCGTCATTGCTTGCATCCCATGCAAAATCCTTCGTTCCAGGCCCGAATGGATCGGCACCAGTGCCGCAGAATGTATGCCAGTAGGCAACGGCAAAACGTAAATGCTCTTTCATTGTTTTTCCACCCACTATACGATTTTCGTCGTACCACTTGAATGCCAGTGGGTTGTCGGAATCACGGCCTTCAAACTGAATTTTGGAGATGCCTTTGAAATATTCGGTATTTCCGAGTGTTAGGGACATAAAATAGATTGTTTTGAGGTTAGTCTTAAAGAACGGTTATTACTAAAAGAGGGAAATATAAATTCTTACTTGTGCAAAGAAAAAGAATAATTGTCAAAATGACAATTTTATTTGTTTTTAGCTTTTATGACCATTGTAGGGATTGTTTTCAAACTACTTTTGCGTAAACATTGTAAGTTTAAAATAGTCTTTTCGACAAAAAACGGAGTAATACCAACACTACACCTAAACTTAAATTGAAAACGCCCATATGATGAAAATGGATTAATCAATTGATGAAACTTTATCGAACCAAGCAAGGCTTTTATGCTGAATTTCAGGAAGAATATTACCAACTTTCCTGCCCCGATTGGGATACGCTGATTAACAGGGATGATCTGCACTCATATGTTCTGACTCAAATAGCAGGTTTAACCCCAGTGTTGGACTTTGAATCAAAAGACCTTTTACCGCCTGCTGTAAGCCAGGAAGTATGGGCCTCTGGCGTAACCTATTACCGTAGCAAAGTAGCCCGTATGGAGGAGTCAAAAGGTACGTGCGGAGGTATGTTTTATGATAAGGTATACGAAGCCGACCGCCCGGAGCTTTTTTTTAAAGCACTGGGGTATAAAGTAGTTGGCTCGGGAGGAACCGTTAACATTAGGCCCGATTCTATCCGGAACGTTCCCGAACCAGAATGGACGTTGTACGCCACTACTTCTGGCAAAATCGTGGGTTATACCGTCGGCAATGACATGAGTTCTAAGTGTATTGAATGCGAAAATCCGCTCTATATGTCGCAGGCCAAAATTTACGATGGTTCTGCCGCTTTGGGCCCTTGCCTGTATGTGCCAGCCGAACCAATGGCACAAAACGCCATCATCAGTATCGAAGTAAGGCGTAGCGAAAGGATTGTTTTTCAGGGAATAACAACGCTCGACCAACTCAAACGAACACCCGACGAACTCATTGGTTGGTTGTACCGGTCGAGTACGTTTAGAGCTGGTGCATTCTTGATGACAGGCACGGGCTTAGTTCCTTCAAGTGATTTTACCGTTGAGGTGGGGGATACGGTTGCCATCTCAATTGATAAAATCGGACAATTGACCAACGTGATTGGCCTAGCAAAAGCCTAAGTAGTTCAAAACGGTACGGCTCTTTATTACTTACATATATAATATTTGATTATTCATCCATGCAAAATTCCCTTCCACAAGGTTTTATTCCCGTTATGTTGACTCCGTTTAAAGAAAACGGAGAGATTGATTTTGAGGGATTAACCAAACTCACTGAATTTTATTTAGAAGCGGGCGCGGCTGGCTTATTTGCCAATTGCCTTTCGTCTGAGATGTATGAGCTGAGCGAAGACGAGCGTATTGCCATCACCAAGCACGTGGTGGATGTGGCAAACGGGCGCGTTCCCGTCGTGGCAACGGGTACATTTGGTGGTCCAATTGCGGAGCAGGCCGAATTTGCCAAAAAGATTTATGGTACGGGTATTCAGGCCGTGATTGTGATTACAAGTTTAATTGTCGCTGCCGATGAGTCAGATGCGATTTTTATGGAGCGGATGCACGAGTTGCTTCAATTAACGCCGGGTGTTTCGTATGGTTTATATGAATGCCCTGTGCCTTATAAAAGGCTCGTTAGTGCCAAAAATTTGGGGGAATTAGCCGCCACTGGTCGGGTGATTTACCACAAAGATACATCACTGGATATTGAAAACGTAAAGGCCAAAATAGCTGCCACCCAAGGCCAGGTCTTCGGCGTTTATGATGCTTACATGGAGCACGCAGTGGCTTCGTTGAAAGCAGGCTCGGCGGGATTGTCTTGTATTCAGGGAAATTTCTTTCCTGAATTAATTGTGTGGTTATGCAATAATTTCAATGAACCAACGCAGCAGGACAAAGTTCAGCGCGTGCAGCGGCTGTTGATTGACACCATGCCCGTAATTCATTATGCGTACCCAACCGTTGCTAAGTATTACCTCCAAAAACGCGGTTTTCCGATTTCATTGTACACGCGTCGCAAAGTGGAAGTACTGACTGAAGTAGAAAAAGCCAATGCTGATGAGTTATTGGAAATGGTAAACGCATTGAGCCAAGAGATTGAGGTGGCTTCGTTGACGTTTGCCTAATCATCTTCTTTGTTTTCTAAGATAAAAAAGACCTTCTATGTTATTGACGTAGAAGGTCTTTTCAGTTAAAAAAAACTAATAAATTGCTTTGGTAGGAATAGCTAACCATTTACCTATGAAATCACTTTTTTCTTCAGCACTGATTATCATTTTTGGGGTTTACGGTGTCTCGGCCCAACGCCAGATTTCACCCGTAAACTTTTCCAAAGTCACGGTTAAAGACTTCTTTTGGAAACCCCGCATTGAAAAAGTCCATTCGGCTACATTGCCTGTTTGTATGACCTACACCGAAGATTCAACGGCTCGAATCCGGAATTTTGAGAATGCTGCCCTCCGAAGTGGAAAGCACAAAGGTATCTATTTTGACGACTCTGATGTGTATAAAGTCATAGAAGGGATTGCCTACACACTCAAAACTACGCCAGATAAAGCCTTAGAAGCTAAAACAGATGAGTGGATTGATAAAATTGCGGCGGCCCAACTTCCCGATGGTTATCTAAATACATATTATACATTGGTAGGTCTTGAAAAGCGCTGGACCGACATGGAAAAGCACGAAGATTATTGCTTGGGTCACTTGATTGAGGGGGCTGTGGCTTACTTTGACGCCACTGGAAAACGTAAACTGTTGGATGTGTCTATTCGCTTTGCCAATCATTTTGATTCTACGTTTCGTCTCCAAAATAAGCCTTGGGTGACGGGGCATCAGGAGTTGGAGTTGGCCTTGGTAAAACTTTATCATACGACCAGCAACGACCGCTACCTCAAACTTGCCGATTGGCTTATTGAGCAACGCGGCAAAGGACACGGACGCGGTCAAATCTGGACAGATAAGCGTTTTGATGGCGCGCGCTATTGTCAAGACGATGTACCAGTGCGCGAAATGACCGACATCAAAGGGCACGCCGTTCGCGCCATGTATTTGTATACGGGCATGGCCGACGTGGCAGCCGAAACGGGCGACCGTGGCTACACCCAAGCCCTCGAACGCGTATGGGCCGACGTGGTAGAGCGAAATATGTACATCACGGGTGGCATTGGCTCTTCAACCAAAAATGAAGGATTTACGGTCGATTATGATTTGCCCAACGAATCAGCTTACTGCGAAACCTGCGCCTCCGTGGGAATGGTTTTTTGGAATCAACGCATGAATCTCTATTCGGGAGAAGCCAAGTACGTGGACGTGCTAGAACGCTCGCTGTACAATGGTGCATTGTCAGGGGTACAACTGACTGGAAATCTGTTTTTTTACGTCAACCCATTGGCTTCGTTTGGACTGCATCACCGTCGCCCTTGGTATGGCACGGCTTGCTGCCCCAGCAACGTGTCGCGTTTGATGCCTTCGGTGGGGGGGTATATTTATAATACTTCCGAGAATACTTTGTGGGTCAACCTGTATGTCGGCAGCGAAACCGAAGTTGTTTTGGGCCAACATAAGGTAAAGTTCGCCCAAAAAACCAACTATCCTTGGTCGGGAGAAGTAGAAATTAAAGCCATTCCTGATAGCAGTAATGCTGATTTTGCCCTCAAACTGCGAATCCCAGCCTGGTGCGACAAGTACATTGTCGAAATCAACGGAAAGGCCGTGGTGGGTTTACCGGCTGATAAAGGCTACGTTACGGTTGCGCGTACTTGGGCCAAAAATGATGTGCTTAAACTCCGGATGGAGATGCCCGTCAAGGTCATTGCTGCCGACCCTCGCGTGAAAGCAAACGAAGGCAAACGCGCCATTCAGCGGGGTCCACTGGTCTATTGTGTAGAAGAGCAAGACAACCGTCATTTGGATTATGACCAAATTCTATTGTCGAAAAAAACACAATTTAGTACCATCTTTGAGCCGGCTTTATTGGGTGGCGTAACCACGATTAAGGCCCAAAACGGCAATGATAATTTTACGCTTATTCCGTACTATTCATGGGATAACCGCCAAGCAGGTCGTATGAAAGTATGGGTTGATTGGAAAGAGAAATAAGCCTTAAACGGGAGGGAGCCATTCGGCTCCCTCCCGTTTAATAAAGCAGATGCCATTTGTTATCTATCAATTTTGAAAGTTCCTACCTTTCAGGCGAAAATCACTGTTTTTTGTTTGATTAAGTATTTAACTCAATGAAAATGAAAAATAATCTATCTCAAAGGCATTTGTTTTATTGGACATTGTTGTGGCTGACCGCCAGCGGTACGTTATGGGGTGCGCCGACCCAAACCACTCCTTACATTAAAATTGACCAATTTGGCTATTTGCCCGCTTCTCGAAAAGTGGCGGTGGTTGCCGACCCTCAGATTGGCTACAATGCGGCTGAATCTTTTACGCCTGGTACGGGGGCTAATCAGTATCAGGTGCGGCGTTGGAGCGACGATGCCGTCATGCTCAGCGGAACGCTTCAGGTATGGGGTGGGGGAGCAACCCACGCTCAATCGGGTGACCGAGGGTGGTCGTTTGATTTTTCGAGTATTACCACGCCGGGTTCTTATTATATTTTTGACGTGGCTAACAATGTAGGCTCGTACCGTTTTGACATTGGCGACAATGTATACGACGAAGCGATGAAACATGCCGTACGGATGTTTTATTATCAACGACTCAATTTTGCCAAACAAACTCCATACACTGACGCCAAATGGGCCGATGGTGCCAGTTATGAAGGAGCCAATCAAGATCGTTTTGCCACGAGCCGTTTCAACAAAGGGAATGCCGCCACCGCCAAAGACCTCCACGGAGGTTGGATGGATGCAGGTGATGTCAATAAATATACCACGTTTGCCGAAAGTGCGGTGATTCAACTGGCAGAAGCTTACCGAATAAACCCTAATGCTTTTAAAGATAATTACGCCATTCCTGAGTCAGGCAACGGAATCCCAGATCTATTGGATGAGCTTAAGTACGAACTAGACTTTCTGAAAAGAATGCAGGATGCTACTGGCACCAACGGTTTTTTCTTGAAAGTGGGTGTTGATAATTACAACGAAGTCTCTCCCCCCAGTACCGATACCCGCCCGCGCTATTATTTGCCCGAATGTACTTCTGCCACCTTGGCGGGGGCCGCGATGTTTGCGGTGGCTGGGCAAACGTTCAAAACACACCCATCATTGCTCACGTACGGGAATGACCTCATTGCACGCTCTGAGGCCGCTTGGAACCGTGCTAAAATAACGACCAATAATTTTACAACGTTTGAAACAAGTTGCGACGACGGAGATATAAAATCGGGCGATTCGGATCGTCCTGGTGAGGATCAATTGGGCAGTGCGTTTGTGGCGGCGGTATATCTTTACGAGGCCACTGGAAAAGCCGAGTACAAAACGTTTGTTGAGTCACAATATACATTGGTCAAACCTTACAATGGCAATTGGTGGGGGCCTTATTGGATGCCTCAGCAATTGGCATTTTTGCGTTATACTACCCTTTCGGGTGCCTCAAGTGCCGTGGTGGCCAATATTCGTAATCAAAAAGCAGGGATGAATTATTTGTTTTCCCTTAATGATTACAACAACGGTACGGATCTTTATCGGGCTTATATGGCAGATGCACAACACCATTGGGGTAGCAATCAGGTGCGTGCCAATTCAGGGATTTTAAATCTTGATTTTGTCACGTTTAACCTCAACCCGTCGAGCCATGCCCAATACCGCGAGGTGGCGGAGCAGTACCTACACTGGATGAACGGCGTCAATCCGATGAATTTGGTGATGCTTTCCAACATGTCGGTGGCGGGTGCTGAAAACAGCGTGAATGAGATTTACCACACGTGGTTTACCAACGGAACCGTGTGGGATAATGTACAAACATCGGCATACGGCCCCGCTCCAGGGTACGTTACGGGTGGGCCTAACAAAAGTTACAGCGGAAGCGTTGCTAATATTACCAACCAACCGCCTCAAAAAGCGTATAAAGAGTGGAATAATGGCTCGCCCGAAAACTCTTGGGAAATCACAGAGCCAGCCATTTACAGTCAGGCCGCCTATATTATGTTGTTGGGGCGGGTGATGAGTACAACGGCGTCTACTGACACCCAAGCGCCGACGAGCCCGACCAACCTTACAGTTTCCAATGTAGCCGCCACTGGGCTGACTTTATCGTGGACTGCTTCCACGGATAATGTAGGGGTAAGCGCCTACGAAGTGTATCAGGGAGGCAATCTGCTAAACGGAAATGTGATAGGTTCGAGTTTCAACGTTACGGGTTTAACCTGCAATACGGCCTATTCGTTTACGGTAAAAGCCAAAGATGCGGCGGGTAATGTTTCGGCGGAAAGCAATGCCGCGAATGCAACCACTGCGGCTTGCGACACCCAGGCCCCAAGTGTGCCAACAAATGTTGCCGCTTCTAATGTTTCAGCATCAAGTTTGACGCTTTCGTGGGCAGCTTCGACCGATAACGTGGCCGTAACCGCGTATGAGGTATACCAGGGAGCAACGTTGGTGAATGGCAATGTTACCACAACTTCTTTGAATGTTAGGGGTCTAACCTGCAATACCGTTTATTCATTTACGGTAAAAGCCAAGGATGCAGCGGGAAATGTGTCATTGAGCAGTACTGCGCTGAACGTCACAACGGCTGCCTGCCCTACGGGGACTATTATTTACGACGACGCCCTTGCCGCAGGCTGGGAAGATTGGTCGTGGAGTTCAACCCGCAACTATGCCAATACTTCTCCCGTACAAACAGGTGTCAATTCCATTCGGGTCGATTTTGCGGGTTGGGGTGGTTTATCGTTGCGACAGGCCACGGCCCTAACAACCACTTCTAACACGGTTATGAAGTTTTGGGTGTACAGCACTGCCGTAAATAACATGCTTTTCTTCGTCCAAACGGATGATTCGTCGCCGCAGCCTGCCTCTTATGCTTTCACAACTAATGCTAATCAGTGGAAAGAGATAACGGTCAACATGGCGCAAATGGGAAACCCAGCCACGATTAAACGCCTCAATTTTCAGAACAACTCGGCCAATAGCATCACGACTTATTTCGACCAAATGAGGATAGAAACTGGGGCAGCAGCTGATACACAGGCTCCCACAACGCCAGTTAATCTTTCGGCATCAGCCATTAGCCAAAATAGCCTGACGCTTTCGTGGACGGCCTCAACCGACAACGTGGGCGTAACGGCCTATGAGGTGTATCGGGGGGGCACATTAGTGAACGGCAATGTCACTGCTACTTCTTTAAGTGTCACTGGTTTAGCCTGTAACACAGCCTATTCGTTTACGGTAAAAGCTAAAGATGCCGCAGGAAATGTATCGTCGAGCAGCAATGCGCTGAGTGTTAGCACTTCCTCTTGCGCTGATATACAGGCCCCAAGCGTCCCTTCGGGGCTTACAGCTACCAATAAAACCCAAACTGGTTTAACGCTCGCTTGGACGGCTTCGACCGACAATGTGGGCGTGGTGGCTTACGAAGTGTATAGAGGAGGCGTATTGGTAAATGGTAACGTTACAACAACCTCATTGGCAATTACGGGTTTAAGCTGTAATATAACCTACAGCTTTACCGTGAAGGCTAAAGATGCGGCGGGCAATGTATCGGCGGCAAGCAGCGCGTTAAGTGTAAAAACGAATGCTTGCTTGAGTCCCGTGGTCTATGACGAAACCCTCGATGCAAATTGGAGCGACTGGTCATGGAACAGTACGCTTAATTTTGCCAACACAAACCCTGTGCGGGTGGGCAGTAAATCGCTCCGCGCTGATATTGCCTCAACGGGCGGAGTATCTTTGCGCCACGTAGATGGCATCAGTACTACCGCTTCGACTGTTTTGCGTTTTTGGGTAAGGGGTACGACAGCAAACAATCTATTGGTTTATGTACAAACGGATGACACAGGCGCGGCTCTTGGAAATTATACGTTTACGACAAAATCTAGTACATGGTCGGAAATTGTGCTGAATATGAGTCAGTTGGGTAATCCCTCCGTTATTAAACGGATTACGATTCAGAACAATTCGGCTAGCACTGTGACGGCTTATTTGGATAACATTCGCCTAACAACCGTTAACAATGCCCGTTTAGCTGAGGAGGAGGTGACGGAAAAAGCTAATGAATTGTTGGTGTATCCTAATCCTTCTGAGGGACCGATTACGCTCAAATACTTTGCGCCCAAGCCCCAAAAAGTTCAGCTGGAATTATGGGATATGCAGGGAAGGATGTTGCAAAACAATGAAGAACGTGCGGAATCAGGAACCAACTTTTTCAGCATGGATGTATCTCAACAGCCAGTGGGGATGTATTTGATTCAACTGAAAGGACCCGAAAGAATCCAAACCCAAAAGGTGCTGATTCGGCGGTAAATATTCTAACTCATCAAGAAAGGCGGGCTAATTGCTCGCCTTTTATATGTTAGATGGAGGCAATAATGGCTTTATAGGTTATATTTAGTGCCAAACATACTTCCCTAAACCTCTACTTCATGGAAATCAAAGACTTCAAACCCTACGTGTCCAACGAGCAAAACATGGCCGAGTTTACCGTAAAGTCGGTCGTGGTGGGCATTCTTTTCGGTGTTTTATTTGGGGCAGCTACGGTCTATTTGTCGCTCAAAGCTGGGCTTTCGGTATCGGCTTCCATCCCAATTGCGGTCTTGGCGATTTCACTCGGGCGCAAGTATTTGGGTACCACCATTTTGGAAAATAACATTATTCAAACAACGGGTTCGGCGGGCGAATCCATCGCGTCGGGCGTGGTATTTACCTTGCCGGGTTTTCTTTTTTTATCTACGACCGAAGAAGGTAAAAGCATCGGGGCCGATTTTTTCAATTATTGGACGATTTTAACGTTGGCCATTTTGGGCGGAATTTTGGGAACATTAATGATGATTCCCTTGCGGCGGTCGTTGATTGTGCAAGAACATGGTACCCTTCCATACCCCGAAGGAACCGCCTGCGGATCGGTCCTGATTGCGGGCGAAAAAGGCGGTGATTTGGCTAAAACAGCCTATCAAGGCTTGGGACTTGCCATGCTGTATGCATTTTTTCAGAAA
>JAIXPV010000212.1 GCA_027486105.1 Runella sp.
AAATCCAGGTTCTAGCGTAATGGATTGCCCTGCTCTAAAGATGATATTTGTAGCATTCCCACTTATTTTGTTAGTAGCTTTTACGGTGTTGGTGGCCTTTTTGGCAGAAGTTCCTGAGGAAAAGTCACTACTTGGACTGGTTAAAACCAGATTGTCTGGACAAGGTGTATATTGGATATTCCACGAAACCACATACTGATGGGCTGTTGGATGAGAATCTGACTTGGAAAGAATAGTTTTGTCTATCAATTTAGCTACCAATGTGTTGGCTCCTGCGTTGAGATTTGTTACGGTTAAGTCATAGTTTTCGCTATTGGTTACCAATGGGTTACCATTAAGCGTCCATGAAATTTCGAGCGTATTAGGTACAGGTTTTAAAGTAGATAAGCTAAAATTGATAGTTGATGTTACGTTGATAGTTGAAGTATTATTTGGGCTAAAACTAACAATTGGACTGGCCAAATTATGGATTTTTTCAATAATGGTTTCTGTACAAACCGAGCAGTAATTAAACCCTAAATAACGCATTTTGCAGCTTTGATGCGGTCGATACCATGAGGCAGAGGTTCCGCTGGTTCCGTGCTTATAAATTCCAATGTTATTAAGACCATACCAATTTTTCCATTTTACTAAACTTGGATTAGTTTGTTGGGTCATGTTAGCACCCTCGCGAGCGTAGGAGTCTCCTGCCCAATATTCGTCGGTTAAGCTTGCGAAGGAATGGCCTAATTCATGAACGGCAATTTCATAGGCAGAGGTATTAATGGAGGTGGTGGCATAAGTTCCTCCAGAACCACCATATTCAGTACTGTTGACAATCATCAAAACGTGGTCATACTGAGGGAAATTATTAGCTAAGACAGAGGCAATCGTTGCGGATTTGGTGGGATATAGCAACCGATGGATATTGAAGTAGTCGAAGGTAGAACCAAAATAATTATTGGGGTTAGCGACTGGAGAAACTGGCTCATTGACGTCTGTAGCAGTGGCTGGGTGCTTGGCTCCCGACTGTGCCGATGGCACTTTTATAATGTAAACATTAAAATAATTTTTGTATTCCTTAAAAGGGGATACAGAGAAAAGATAGTCAGTAATATTTTGGGCGTTCGTTTTGAATTGCTCTTGCTGGGACGAAGTATAACCGTCGCCTAATATAACAATGTTGATTAACTTGTCTACATCCCCATTTGTTACAATCGCTTCGATAGGGAATATCTGGGCGAAGGGAGATCTAAAGAGAAGAAAACAAAACAACAAAAGCATATATTTTCTCATTTTATAAATCCATGGTAAAATTGGAAAGATTCTGTTTATTAAGGCGTTGGTTTTGAGACTGAAGTGTCAGTTTCCTCATCGTGTTGAGGTAGGGAAATCGTACTGTAAATTCAGTGGAGTCGGTGACAGCTACGTGCCTGTGCATTGTGCCGTCTGGGTCAAAGGATTCAATTGGGGTATTCAAAGGGTTGTCTATTTCGAGCCTTTTGATAAATTGTTGCTTTGCGTCTGATATAGTAAAAACCAGCTTTTCGGAAACGTGAGTCGAAGTAGTTTCACTTTTGAGTTTACCATTGACGATAATTTTATTCAACAATTGGATACGATACTCTTCAGGACCCTTTGCTTTGACTATTTTAAATGTCAGGAATAGAATTTTCGGTGTTTCTTGAGCAAGCAATATAGGAGGATTAAATAACACAAAAAAAAGGAAAAGAATTGAAAGCACTTTTATCCTTTTAATTGTATCAAATAGGAAGAGAGAGACTGGGATTGAGGGGCATATTACAATCATAAGGATTAATAGAAATAAAATCGATAAAAAAAAGAACTGCTAAAAACCAATCAGATTTACTAAAATTTAGCAGTTTCGGTATTATTTTTGGGTTGAGTATCTATGATTTAGTAAATAAAAGACTTATCAAATGCTCAAAAAAAGCGTAAATATTTCTCAAAACTCCACAATCGTATAGGCAGTCTGATGCGGTTGGCGGGTTTGGTCGCCGATTTTGGTGCGGTTGCGGTCGTCGTCGTGGATGATGAACAGGCGGTTAGAACCAACGGTCGCGAGGTCTTCGGCCTTGTGGGTAAACTTTAAAGGTTGGCCAGTGGTGCGGTCTTTAACCAAGTGAAGTTTACCGCTTTTCAATTCGGCTTCGGTGGCCCACCAGAGGTAGGCACTGTTGAGTTGGTTTTCACTTTCCATGGAAGTCAGCACCCAGAAGATATTTCGTTTGGCGTCAAATTCGATGCACGAAAGGGCCAGTGGTTTGGGAAGGGAAGGTTCTAAGGCTGTAATGTCAATGTCGGCCAAAGTTTGAAAGTCAGTGCCTGCCACCAATGAATCATTCTCAAAACGATACGAAACCGTCAGCACTTTGGCTTTGTATTTAAAATCATCGTACTTTTTGCCCTCTTCACGAATCCCGAAAAAGAGTTTATTATTGGTGGCCGCAAATCCTTCAACTTTAAAATAAGGCATTCCATCAGGAAACTCAGTCGTGCGTAAGGCTTTGGACAGTGCATTCCGCAGTCCCATCGAAAACTTCTCGCCCGTAACTAAATGAACCGCTTTGGGTTGGATTGTCTGCGGGCTGCCGCCGTTAACGGGCCAATAAAGCAGCGCATTGTAGCTATCCCATTCGGTACTTCCTTCTTTTATGCGGTCGAATGCCGTAGTCAAAAAGGCCACTTTACGGTCGGGTGTTAGGGCAAAATCTTCGTATTTCTGTGATGTTTTAAACAGATTTTGGCTAAGGTATGTCGGCTTACTGCTGAAAACGCCCGCTTCGGCATAGGCCCAATAAAATACCGACGCGTCGGTGCTGGGCATGTCTTTGTCGTTGGCCATTGAAATATAATTTCCGTCGTTCAATACCGCCGAGGCTTCGCACCACACGTCTTTCCCCGCGGCCTGGAGGCCCGCTTGAAAACAATCAACAAACCCCTCTTTTACGATGATTCCTCCCGTTTGCAGTTTTGATGCAGGGCGTTGGCAGGCGTTGAATACCAAAAGAAAGCCTAACGCTAAGGCAGAAGAAAAACGAGTGATTTTCATGGTTTTGAGGCGTTTTTTAGGAAGAAAGGGGTACAGATTAGGAAGTGATATTTCTGTCGAGTCGAAAGATTAACAGTCTGACGGTTTTAAACCGTCGGACTGTTAAAGTACGCTACACTACCAAAAGATTACATCCGTGCTTTGATGATGTTGGTAAACTCGCGTGACTTGAGCGAGGCCCCGCCAATGAGGCCACCGTCAACGTCGGGGCAAGCAAAGAGTTCGGGGGCATTTTTTTCGTTGCAGCTTCCACCGTACAGGATGGTGGTATCGTCGGCTACTTGGGCACCGTATTGACCAGCAATGTGCTCGCGCAATGCAGCGTGCATATCTTGTGCCTGCTGCGATGTAGCCGTAAGGCCCGTGCCAATCGCCCAAACGGGTTCATAAGCAATCACTACTTTACCGAAATCTTCGGCCGAGAGGTCAAAAAGAGCGGCCGTGATTTGGGCTTTTACGATGGCAATGAAATCTTCGTTTTGGCGTTGCTCCAGCAATTCACCGCAGCAAAAGATAGGTTTTAGGCCATTAGCTAAGGCGATTTTTACTTTTTCGGCCAATAGTTCATCCGTTTCGCCAAAATACTGACGGCGCTCGCTGTGTCCAACCAGCACGTAGGGCGTACCGAGTGCGGCAAGCATCGGGGCAGAAATTTCTCCTGTATAGGCACCAGATGCTTTTTGGTGGCAATTTTGAGCTCCCAAAGAGATACGGTCTACTTCGTCGACGTATTTTTGTAATACTGGCAGGTAGATGTAAGGGGTACATAGGATTACTTCTACGTCGCCACGTACTTCGTCGCGAACCATGTTGACCACTTCAGAGGTAAGAATGAGCGCCTCTTCGAGGGTTTTGTTCATTTTCCAGTTGCCAGCTACTATTTTTTTTCTCATTGGAATAGAGGAGTTTGAATGAATATTGGGTTGATTTTATTTCGTATATTCAGGCTTTATAGACACTTTTTTATTGTTTAAATTCAAAATTCAAAATTATCTAAAAAAATGCTTTTGCCTGATAAGAAAGCGTTGCGAAATTAGTAAGAATATATTAATTCAAAACGGCACTTTTTTTGGTATATTTTTTGTTTTTCTAAGAAACAAGATTATCTTTACCAACACCCAAACGCTTTTTTTGGGTACAGCTATGGCACGACGTCATTTACACTTGGCTCTATTTTTCTTTTTACCTTTTTTTATCTTCGCTCAAAAAAGCACCAAGAAAGAAGATAAGTTCGGATATTTTTTAACTGGGAATGCCAAATTTACCCGGATTCCCTTTGAGCTACACGCTAATCTCATTGTTGTCCCCCTCAAAATCAATAATTCTGATACCCTTCATTTTATTCTTGATACGGGCGTCAGTTCGCTTATAATTACTAAGCCTGATGCTCTTAAAAACCAAAAACTACGGTTTACTCGCCGGGTACAACTGACTGGGGCAGGAGAGGGCGAATCGCTGAATGCGTCGGTGGCTATTGGGAATGTGATTGAAATGGGAAAGATGCGGGCTACTTACCAAAACATCGTGGTTTTGGAGGAAGACGTACTGCAACTTTCAGAATACGTGGGAATCCCGATTGAGGGAATTTTTGGCTATGAAGTATTCAACAATTTTGTGGTTACAATTGATTTTA
>JAIXPV010000391.1 GCA_027486105.1 Runella sp.
AATCGTACCAACGTCGGGTTACGCTACCATGCGGGATATCATTCACTTTGTAATAGTCGGCCTGCGGCCCTCCCACGATAAAAATATTAGTAACGGTAGCTACATCACGATTTAAAAAGGGATTGTTTGGGTCAATACTACGAAGGCCGTCTACTGTAAATGAATACGAATACAATTCAGGGCTAAGGGCTTCTGAAGTAAAAGTCCAGACACCTTTTGCATCTTTTTGCATCAAAGCAGGCTTCGGCACATCAACCAAACCAAAACGTGATTTGACTTTCATGGTAGGCAGAAAATCACCTGTTATAAAAACAGAGTCTGCTTTTGGCGCAAAGAAGCGGAACGTGACCGTTTTATCCGCATTGATTTCGGGCGACTTTAGGTCGGCGGCATTGAAAAGTGCTTCCTGAGCAAAAGCCAAATGACTCAATACTAGGCTAAAAAGTAAAACAAAAGATTTTTTCATGGGTTGAAAGGAAAGTTTAATTGGGTAAAATCTGCCTTTTTTCGTTAATAATCAGGGTTGGTTTAACATTGAATTTCACCGCCAGCGAGTTATACAACTCACTGACGATGAACAAATAAATTGAACTTTGATAGGTAAATGAAGTTTATTGGGCAGCAACGACTTTCATCAACTCTTCGTCGTGGTGATAACGAATGTTGCATTTATTGTCGAAAAACATCGTCGTGCCTTTCTCGGCCGTATAAGGCTCCCATTTTGGAAGTCCTGCATGGTTTGGATTGCCCGTTTTAGAAAAATTAATCCACGATTGGCTCATTTTATCGGCCAATACATACGCCTCTTTACCACCGCCAGTCATTTCTTCACAGCGCGCAATGTTGTTAAATACAAATGGAATTTCCATGCAATGAACAGCTTTGTATTTTCCATCCATCACAGGCGACTGCCACGTGAACATGAACATATAAACAGGAGCCCCGCCTGGCAATGACGACTTCTGTTTGGCCTGCATCACTGCCCCAGGACGAAACATTACGTCAATATCCAAAATGGCAGAGGGTTTTGTATCTTCGGGGAAAGCTTTTTTTGCCGCAGCTATATAAGCATCGGCTTTTTCACCATACGTTTTTTTGACTGCTTCCAATACCTGTGCTTCAGTACTATTTGCAGGTACACTTCCTCTAAAAACCGCAAATTCATTCTTTGTTGTACCTATGAGCAAAGGAATGTTTTTTGATAACTCAAAAGCTTCATTTGAAAACAATTGATAAGGGAGAACCTCACCGTCCACACTTGGCCCCCAGCTCAAACCAAAACCAATCACAGGTTTGCCTTCGGCTTTCATTTTATCGGCGATGGTTTTGAGGGCTTTTTTGCCTGCATCGCTCAGGGTTTGAAAAGGAATTTTTTGAATATCGTCCACTTTATCGGCAGAAATATTAAGTTCTTTTAGCACTTCTGCACCAATGGCTTGGGTAGTTTTTTTGTCGAGCATGGCCGCACGAAAAGACCCGCTTTGGTTGATGGCTTTGTGGAATAAACCCTTCGCCGATGGCATCGCCATTAGCGTGTTCACTTTGGCACCTCCACCCGATTGTCCAAAGATAGTTACGTTGTTTGGATCACCGCCAAAGTTTGCAATGTTTGTTTTTACCCATTCCAACGCGGCCTTCATGTCCAATACGCTCAAATTGGCCGATTGTTTGTATTTATCACCGTAAGCTGACAAGTCCAAATAGCCTAAAATATTTAAGCGGTGGTTGATAGAAACAACAACGACGTCTCCTTTTTTAGCCAAACTTTCGCCATCGTAAGAAGGTAATTCTTGCGAGGAGCCTGCCGTAAAACCTCCCCCGTGAATCCAGAACAACACTGGTCGTTTTTTGCCGTCGTTGATACCTGGCGACCAAACGTTGATACGCATACAATCCTCGCTCGTATATCCCCAATTATGGTTAAAAACAAACTCCGATTCGTCCATCACTGAAGTGGTAGGGTCTATAAGCGGAGCCACGGGACCGTAGGTCATTGAGCTGCGTACATTGCTCCAAGGCTTTGGCTTTTGAGGGGCTTCAAAACGCTTAGCCTCTGCATACGGTATACCTTTATACGTAAAGATGCCGTTGTGAATATAGCCTCTCACTTTGCCCGCATCGGTATTGGTGACGGCTACATTTTCGCCAGTTTGAAGTTGAGCCTGTATAGGTTGTAACCCACAACTTACGGCCAGTAAAAGTGGAAAAATGAATCTTTTCATTGTTTTATAAGTAGTAGAACTGATAGGTTAAAATGATTCGTTATTTATTCCCGTAGGCTTTGTCTAAAAATAAATAACGCGCATCGTTTGTCGCTTTTTCGGCTTTGGATTCCGTGTCCAAAATCATCACGGGCGGCGTAGCATCGCTTGCCTTGGCAACGGGCCATTCTGGGAGTTTATCGCCATTGGGATTGCCAGTTTTTACAAAATTGGCAAAGAAATTGAGCATCGTATCTGAGACTTTATAGTCATCGGCGGTCCAAGCATAATCTTTCACAAGGTGCAGATTGCCCATGCAATATTCTATTTCGCAAGCGTGCGGAGCGCCTACGGCCTTGGGTGCTTTGGGCGCGGTACCATCTGCTCTTACTGTTCCTCCCGCCAGCCCAGAAGCCAATGTTTTATCCACCAGCTCGGGGCGCAGCTTGCTGTATAAATAGCGATACACGGGTTGTAAACTGTTGTTACGGTGTAAATCAAACCATTTCCAAGTACTATAAGAAATAAAACGGTCGGCGGCCAATGCCGTAGCCGAAAGTTCAATTTCTTTTTCCGAACCATGCGGATAAAGTCTCAACACCTCTTCAAAATCGTTTGGATATTCTTTTTTGACCCGCGCTACGTAGTTTTCCTCTTTGTAGGGTTGGCCCTGCATGAAGGCCATGCCAGGGAGTTCGGCGGAGTTCCATCCCAACAATAGCGGAACCTGCGCCTGCTCTTTGGCGGCAAAGATTTGAGGAATGGTTTTAGGCAGAAAATACCCATCAATGACGATGGGAAAGCCAAACATTTTTGATTCATCGAAGAGTTCATACACCTCTCTTGACGACAACGCCCGCAGTTGCTTGATGCTTGCCACACCTGATTTTTTCAAGAAATCTACGCCCATTTTTTCGGCATCGGCCAAGGTGACAGGAGCCATGGTGGGATTGATACCCGCGCCGCTTTCGCCAATGGCGCCCGCGATGAGCCCTCGCGACAAGGGCGAAGACATTTGCATACTGACGGCAATTGAGCCTGCCGACTCACCCGCGATGGTGATTTTTTTGGGGTCCCCTCCAAAAGCAGCAATGTTTTTCTGCACCCATTTCAAAGCAGCCGACTGGTCCAACATTCCGTAGTTGCCCGATGCTTTGTAGGGTGCCTCGGCCGAGAGTTCGGGGTGCGCCAAAAATCCAAAAATATTGAGACGGTAATTGCACGTAACGACTACAATGCCTTTCTTGGCCATCGCCTCGCCATCGTAGCGTGGCTCGGAGCCATCGCCTGCGGCATTACCTCCTCCGTAGTAGTACAACAACACTGGCAACCCTTTGGTGTTGCGTTTAGCAGGCGTCCAAACATTGAGATAGAGACAATCTTCGCTCAGACCGTTGGACCGAGAATTCATATCCCCAAATACAATTTTCTGCATGGGACGCGGGCTAAATTTTTTGGTTTCCTTTATGCCTTGCCAGTTGTCGACGGGTTGCGGTGCTTTCCAGCGCAGATTTCCGACGGGTGGCTTGGCAAACGGTACGCCAAAGTAAGTTTGAATGCCCGTTTTAGTATCGTAATTCCCTTCAATAATTCCGTTTTCAACGGTTGCTTGTACCGCAAAGGAGTTGTTTCCTTGTGCCAGAACAGTACCGCTCAACAGGCAAAGCACCCCTAACAAATAGCCTTTTCTTTTCATTTTCTTGGGTTAATTTTATTTATTGTCTCAATTTGTGACAATAATAATTCACTTTTTGAAAATTCCCTATTTATTTTTGAAAAAATTGGTAGATTGCCACAAAAAATTGAACTAAATCATTGGGATTAGTGGACCAAAAAGACTTTTTAACGAATATTGCCTTCGACTCAGTGGTGTTTGGTTTTTCGGGAGGAGCGCTGAAAATCTTAATCATGGAGTACCATAACACTGGTTTTTTTGCGTTGCCAGGCGGTTTTGTCCAACGAAACGAAAACCTGAACGACGCCGTTCGGCGAGGATTAAAAGAGCGTACGGGGCTTGACAACATCTATCTAGAGCAATTTTATACGTTCGGAGATACGGCACGCTATAAACCCGAAATCATGCAAACGATTTTGGAGTCTGGCAACTATTCTTTGGAGAAATATGAATGGCTGCTCGACCGATTCATTTCAGTAGCCTATTATGCTTTAATCAATTATAAAGATGTCGTTCCTCAACCCGATGCCCTATCCGATTCGTGTGAGTGGTACGATATTGATGCGCTACCTCCGCTTATATTAGACCACGCCGATATTGTAGCCAAAGCCCTCCAAACCCTACGCGACAACCTAGACCGTAAATTGGTCGGTATGAATTTGCTGCCCGCCCGATTTACAATGAACGACCTGCAAAAAGTGTACGAGGCCATTTTGGGAGAAAAAATCCGTAGGACTACATTCCAACGTAAAATGCTCAGTCTGGAGATTTTAAAACGTCACGAAAAACAGTATTTGGGCAAAGCCCATAAAGCACCGTATCTGTACAGTTTTGAGGTTTAACAAACTCTACTGCGACGGTCGAGAATCCTGTCAAACAAATACTGAGCATTTTCATTGTGCCACATAAAAATACTTTTTATGTTTAACGGCAAATTTTCAAACACCCTTAATTTCAATAATCATGGCCGAAAAACAGTACAAAATCCTGCTGTCGGAAGATGAAATTCCGAGACACTGGTATAACATTCAGGCAGATATGCCCAACAAACCCCTGCCTCCGCTCCATCCTGGCACGAAGCAACCCGTAGGCCCTGCCGACTTGGCTCCGTTGTTTCCGATGGAGCTCATCAAGCAGGAGGTATCGCAGGACCGGTACATTGAAATTCCCGAAGAAGTTCGTGAAATTTACAAATTATGGCGGCCTACACCGATGTTCCGGGCACATCGACTCGAAAAAATGCTAGATACACCCGCCAAAATTTACTACAAATACGAAGGTGTAAGCCCATC
>JAIXPV010000772.1 GCA_027486105.1 Runella sp.
AACTTCACCTACCGATATTCCAGTATCGGGGCAGGTATTCGCCTATATAGTAAACCTACCAATCTGACCAGCGCCAAGCTCAAACCTTTCTTTGAACTTGGTTTAGGTTTGGTTTTAGCAACGTCTATCTATTCCTACGATATTCTGAAAGGCTCTACCAAAGACACAGAGATATTTCCTGTGCCTGGCTTTGCGGTTGGCTGTCTTATCAATACCACCCCGCATCACGGTGCTTATGCCAAAATGAACCTCGGCCCGCTATCGATTACACCACTTTCTTTAATTGATGTTGGTTACACTTTTAAATTCTAAATAAATAGATGAAAACATATATTTCAAGGACGTTTTTTATGGGTTTATTACTAGCCTGTACGGTTGCCAAGGGTCAGTTAAAGTCTCAATTGGGCCTTGTGGGAGGCATCAGCCAATCATGGGACATAGATAGAGAGAATAATAACATCGTCAACATCCCAGGTTATCGTATCGGCCTCAATACACGTATTCCTTTGGCCAAAAATATTCACTTTCAGCCCGAAATTGCGCTGGTACACCGTATTATAGGTTATAACAACTCCAATCGTTCAGGAGGCATAACGACCCAGTCAAAGATTCGTAACGGCATCACCATGATACAGATACCCGTATCGGTACAGTTTGGCCGCAAAACCTATTTTGGTTTTGGCTTTGCTTATGGCTTTCCATTTCATTCGAAGACGGTCGGTAAAGTAACTGTGACAGGCAGTGGCCGAAACACGACTGAAAACTTTTCAGAAAAGGCGAATATCAAAGATGTCTGGCCGTATAAACCACTTGATTTAGGAATCAGTATTGGCAACCCAACAGGAAAATTGGGTTGGGAAATACGCCCCACGATTTCTACGACCATGACCCCCAATTTTTGGGTACATCAAGAAGATATAGAAGGGGCTGTTTTCCATATTACAGGGGTTTTTATCTGGCACCTGAAATAAAAAACTTTTACACCTACTCAACTCTGACTTCAAAGCCATCCAGCAAAACTTTAAACATTTTCGTTCAGGCTTTTTTTAAGAAATGACTAACTACAAAATTTAACTATGAAATCTAATTTAGGACAACTTTCAATAGCGCATCATTATCTTCTGTTGATGTTTGTTGGGTATGTATTCATGTCTTGTTCAAAATCGGCAACCGACGTAACGCCAATTTCAAAAAGCCCATCTTCACTGAAACCGAATACAATGGAGGTCAAATATCTTGGCACCACCTACACCTTGAAATATATTACCAATGCCAAAATTGTTAATTATGGTTCATTCAGAGCATTGACATTGTATGGGCAAGACCAAGTGCCTTTAGAATATAATCCAATGCTGCTAATTCGCTTTGATTTTCCATTACCTCTGCCTGATACAAAAAAATATAGCTACGCAAAAACGGCTGATGAGTACTATGAGCCAAGACTATCGTTGATTACATTTTTCTTACAAGACCAATCCAGCAAGACGAATTATAAAAAAACGATTGTTTCATCAGGTGATTTGACAACTGCTGACGGTAATCTTGAAATTACAGATTTGCAAGAGGGGAAATTTGTACAGGGTAGATTCGCATTTAATCTTAAAGATAAATCAGGTGGAGCAGCTGCCGCTGAAGGTGTATTCAATATCAATTTTTAGACTTTTTGTCAGGGCAAGAAAAAATCAAATCAGCCTATGGGTTTTACTGAATTTTTTAGTGAGGGGAATACTCCTTGGCAAACGGAGGTGGTAAAAGACCCTAATCTTGGCAAAAACTTGGGGATGAGCATCACAGGCAAAAACACCGTTACGGGCTATATTCCAGCTTTTTCGGATGGTTCCTTTGTGGGAGAAGCCAATATTTATGATTATACCATTGATGAATTTTGGTTCGTACCCAGCATCAAGGGAGGCTCAGATGTAGGTGAGAGGTCGAAAATGACCATACAAAAACTCACTCAAGATAGTTTGGTGCTCGTATCAGATGATTTTCGTTCCTATTTTATTTTGCGATACGGGTCTCCTGCTCCTGAATTCAAAAACTCTACCATTACCTATCGTTTCAAACGTAAATAAAACCTACCTATATGCAGTACCATTATTATATCTTACGATTTTTTCTTGCTTTTACACTGGTATTGGGGATGGTTGGGGCTTGGGGGCAAAAGACAACGATATACACTATTTTTTCGCCTCCATATAATAATTACCCCACTCTTATTTTCAATAGCGATTTGAAAATAGGGCCAATATTCGATACTAACGGAACGCAATATTTTATAGGCATAAAATTTGATGACTTCGGTAATTCTGATTACAGAATAATCAAAGTAGATCAAGGAAAAATCACATCAATTGATATTCCTTATTTGATGTCGAGCAAAGATAGTCAGGCTCCAACAAGAAGTGTGGATTTTGGTTTGTTCAGTATTGATAAAAAAAATAATATTTGGATAAAACATAATGAAGAAGGGTCTATTTATCGTATGGATAGCCAAGGTATTTGGTACGCCTATTACTATAATTCAGAACATCTAAATCGTAGAGTTAAAACTTTACCGAATCTATTGTCAATAACAATGGATAGACCACTATTATTTGCCAACGATAATAATGGTAAGTTGTGGGTTTTTGATAATAGTGCCATGATTCATAATTTCGATGGGAATAAATGGAATAAATTTGTTGATTTAACTAATGTGAGTAGTGAGTTTTTAAAAGGAGTTGTGAGCGTACCTTCCGAGGGTAAACTATATAAATTCCTATCGATGGATGTTAAGAACAATAATCAAATCTGGATAACGGCAAGCGGTACAGGTGGTCAATTTGCGCTTAAAGTCGAAAACTCAAAAATGGTTGGGTATGCTGTTAATAGTAAGATAAACAATTCTACGGGAAAAGTTTATATTGATAAATCGGGAGGTACTTGGGTGTTCGACGGTTATCAGATTGCATTTTTTGACACTAAAAACTGGTACACTTACCCTATTAAAAACAGCTATGATGGCAATGACTTTATTTTAGATTACGAAAACAATAGGAAATGGTATTTAGATTTCAATACGAATGAGGTTCAGACGTTTCAAAACTACGCCATCACGGGGAATAATATCACATTTCCAAATAATGCTTTAAGTACATTCAAACTGGAAAGTAACTATCTAACAAACTTAGCTACCAATCCTACTGATGAAAGTTTGTGGGGATTTTGGTCTAATAAATTAGTTGAAATCAAAATAAATTCCACGGTAATTCCACTATCCCCCGCCTTCTCCTTTACCCCCACAGCACCCAAAGTCAATCAATCGGTTACGTTCAAAGACGAAAGCATGGGCAGCCCTATAAGCTGGGCGTGGGATTTTGGGGATGGTACTACCTCAACCCTACAAAACCCAACCAAAACCTATACAAAATCAGGCATATACACTGTAAAATTTACTATTTCAAAAACAGGGGCAACATCGCAGAGTATCAGTAAATCTATTGAGGTTCTGGCACCCACTCTTACCCTTTCTAAAAATACTGATAATGTAGCAGCCACAGCAAGCACAGGCTCGCTAACGCTTACCACCAACAATAGTTGGACAGCCAGTAGCAATGCTACTTGGCTAAAAGTTAGCCCAACAAATGGCAATGCAGGCACGAACTTAGCTATAAACTATACTACGGATGCCAATACTACTACAAATGCTCGCACAGGGGTTATTACACTTTCGGCAGGAGGGCTAACCCAAACTTTTACAGTTACACAAGCAGGAGCTGTGGCGACCACATTGACACTTTCAACCGACACCAAAAACATCCCTGCCACAGGCGAAACAGGGGGTATAAACCTTACAACTAATAATACTTGGACGGCAAGCAGTAACGCCACATGGTTAAAAGTAAGCCCAGTGAGCGGAAACGCAGGAACAAATATTCCAATAGACTATACGATTGATGCCAATATTACCTCAACGGCACGAACGGGTATTATTACTTTTACCTCTGGAGGTACAACCAAGACTTTCACAGTCACCCAAGCAGGGGCAGGAGCGGCTACCCTCAAGCTTTCAGCCACATCTTACACAGCCACGGCCGATGCTTTCGCCCAAAACTTAGGTCTTGAAGCCTCTGCTAACTGGACAGCCCAATCAGACGCTTCTTGGCTGACTATCTCGCCCACGAGTGGCACAGCAGGCGTATTTAACCAAATACGCTATGGTGGCGATGCCAATGCCTCTACTACGCAACGAGTAGGTACAATCACGTTTACCTCTGGCACTACAACGGCGAAATTGGTAGTTACGCAAGCCAGAGCAACTGCCATAGGGCTTGCCAAAGACCTTATTGCACACTATCCATTTACAGGCAATGCCAATAATGCCATACAAAACAAGTATCACGGTATTTTAGGAATCACTGCCACAGGTAGTCCTTCCCTCACTACCGACCGTAATAATATAACTGACCGAGCCTACAATTTTGATGGTACACAAGACAACATTGAATTAGCCAACATGACCGAGCCGTTTACCAATGCTGCTTTTTCGGTTTCGGCTTGGTACATCACTTCTACCAATGACATCTTGGGACGAGCGATCTTTTCAACAATGAAAGACACTCGTAATTTTTATAGGGTGATTGCATCAAACGTTAAGTTGACTCAGTAGCGTCATTAAATAGGCATCATCCCGAGCAGCTTTCTTGCGTTTGCGCTTTAAACTCATTTTAGTCGGGTCTCGGCTGA
>JAIXPV010000104.1 GCA_027486105.1 Runella sp.
GGCCATTGAGCCAGTGCTCCACGTGATTACCATTGACCACAATCTTGCCTTTGTTCCACTCGCCAGCGGGCTTGCTCACAAACTTGCTCGGAGCCTGCATGTCGTAGTTTGCCCCCGTTTTTTGTTTGTCGTTGATTTTTACCATCTTACCGTTATCATTAAACGGCGGGTACCCTTCATCGTCAATCACCTGATACTCAGGCCCTGAATAGTACGGAGGGTGTGCGGGGTCTTCGATTACTTTATACATTACACCGCTGTTACCTTTGGGTTTTACTTTAAATTCAAACTCCATTTCAAAGCTTTCAAATTCAGCATCGGTTACGAGATCGCCTGATTTCCCGTGGGTCATCAAGGCCCCGCCCATCACCATCCAGCCACTCACGCCCGTTTTGCCATAACTGTGCCAACCAGCCGTAGTTTTTCCGTCAAACAGGTTTTTCCAAGGTCCCGGTTTGGAAGCGTAAGAAAAAGTAACCGCGCCAACTAAAAAGGCACTCATTAAAATGCGAAGACTTTTCATGTGCATTTGATTGATTTTAGTTTTACTGAAAAAGGGAATACATTCGTCTAATTTACTCATTTTTGGCGGGCTACCGCTACCGCAATTTTAGAATCGGCCGTTCCGTAGTATAAAAACCACTTGCCTTTATACGATGCCAGCCCTTCCACAAAACACACCTGATTGATTTGGCCCGTGATTTCGTAGGGGCGGTCGGGTTTGATAAAATAATTTTCAGAACGGTCGTTCAGTTGAGCGGGGTTTTCGGCATCAAACAAAAACTGACCTGCCGCATATGCGCCTTCTGGCAGGGTAGGGTCGCCGGTTTGGGCGTAATTCATGCCGTTATAAATCAGCACAATTCCTTTTTTTGTCAAAAAGGCAGGCGGTCCCGGCTCCAGCAAACGTGAATCATGTTTTCCTGGGCGCGCCGACGCCACCACCACACAGTTGACATCCGACACATTCTGTGGTTGATAAGCAGCATCTTTAGGTTTAGTACTTGGATACCAATTGATTAAATCATCTGAAGTGGCCACGTAAAGTTGGGCTTGGTCGCCCCAGTACATCCAATATTTTCCGTTGATTTTGGTCGCAATAAATCTATCTCCTACTTTCTTGCACACGATTGCACCCGATTTTGACCAAAAATCACGGTTTCCTTTGATAAAATTATTAAACGCCAAACCGTGTTTTTGCCACTTGACCAAATCCTGCGAGCTTGCCACGCACAGGCGCGCCTTATCGCCATCGTAGGAGGTATACGTCATTACGTAGCGCCCGTTTTCGGTCTCTACAATGCGCGGATCTTCGCAACCGCCTTCCCACTCGTATTTTTTCATGAAGTCATTGTCGGGATAAAACACTGGCTCAGGCATTCTTTTAAAGTGAATCCCATCGCTACTAACGGCCAATCCCAAACGAGAAGTGCCCGCGTATTTGCCCACTTTATCTTCGGCCCGATAAATCATGTATACTTTGCCATTACGAACCACCACGGCAGGATTAAACACATCTTTTTCTTCCCAACGAACGGTTTCGCCTCGCACGGGGCACGCAAAGGTTGTGTTGGCCTTGGCCTCTAAAATCGGATTGGTTGCGTCCATTTTTTGGAACGGCCCTAACATCCAAGGTTGTGTTTTTTGGGCAAAAACAAGGGGACAAACGAGCAGAAGCAGCAGGACTTTTTTCATACATAAAAGAAGACTGGAACACAAACAATAAAGGGTTAAAAGTATTGATAAACAAACTCTTAACCCTTTTTTTATTTTTATTTATTTATCTAGTCAAAACACAACGAAGCCGCCCCGAGCAAGCCAGCATCATTGCCCAAAGTGGCGCGTTTGATTTCAAGGTCTTTCAGGTAATACGGTGTCAACCAATAGTTGAGCTGTTTGGTCACGGCAGGAATGATGTAATCAAATGAAGCCGATAACCCCCCACCGATAAGAATCAGCTTAATGTCCAAAATCCGAATCATAGATACTAGCCCATCGCCCAACATCTCTCCTACAGCGGCCCAGATTTGAAGCGCTAATTCGTCGCCTTCGGCGGCGGCAGCTACCAGCCCCGTGGTAGAAATGGTGCCATCAGCAGGCAGTTGAGTCTCGCCAGTATACGTTCTACGCATTTCATTGGCTAAATCCAATAATTCTTTCTTGCCGATGTTGCGTTCGAGTACTTTGCCGTTACGCGAGGGAATATGCCCCGGCTCCATGGCATTGCCATCCCCCCCCACAAACACTTTACGGTTAATAATCGCGGCACCGCCTACGCCCGTACCAAGGGTGATGAATATGTAATTTTCGTTGATTTTTTCTTCGGCAAAGTAAAATTCTCCCAAAGCCGCGGCATTGGCATCATTCTCAAGGAAAAACTGTACACCTGCAAATCGTTTTGACAAATACTCTACCAACGGAACATTATCAATTTCTGGAATAGCCGTAATTTCCAGCGGAACGGTCCGATTTCGGTTGATCATTCCTGGCAATCCGATACCTA
>JAIXPV010000556.1 GCA_027486105.1 Runella sp.
GCTCAAACCAAAGTCCTGCATTTTATTGACGACCTGCACGTTATCAAAGATAATCTATTTCCCATTCCACCGCTCTTCAAATTGATTCAGGCCGAAAGCGGAACGAGTTGGCAAGAAATGTACAAAGTCTTCAACATGGGCCACCGCTTAGAAGTGTATCTTTCGGAAGCCCATGCCCACCGCGTGATTGAAATCGCCCAATCGTTTGGCATTGAAGCCCAAATCATTGGCCATGTAGAAGCCCATGAAGGCAAAAAAGTAACGGTAAAGAGTGAGTTTGGGGAGTTTGTGTATGAGTAATTAGCTGCTTTAACTAAAAGCAATTTTCAATCCTGCTCCGATAAAAACCAGCCCAAATCCGCCTAAGATGACGGTCAATCCCCATAGTTCCCAAAACCCCGCGATTTTAGCATTCGCGGGGTTTTGGGTTTCGTACCGAACCTTCACACGCTCTCCTTCTTGGTAGCTTCCTTTTTTCTGGGTGGTTCCTACCCCATTGCGAAACTCTATTTTTTGGCCTTCAGATGTTTCAAAAGCAATCACGGGATAAAACGTAGTTTCGCCGCGCGTCGACCTCACATAGTCCCACCGAACCATGGTTCCCATGGCCGAGAGAGATTTGTTCATAAACGCTTTATCACTTTGATAGAAATTCCAACTCACAGCTACCATTATCAGCCCAATCAACACAAACACCCCGCCACCAATCAAAGAAGATGATTTTTTCATAATAAGTATGTCAGGCTAAGGCTTCTTAGGAAACTTTCTCTCGCCTCTACCTAAAGGATTAGGCATCAGATACACACTTCCGCTGTCTTGTAGCATTTTGCTATCGGCATTCGGCATGTTTTCGGGAGATTGCGCCACTAGAATTGGCATGTTGTCTATGTTGGCATAAGCCATACTCGAATCTTGCGAAAAACGATACGAGACGGGAGGATAAAGCGGCGGATAAATCTTTTTGATTTTCAACGACTTTGAAGGTGAAGGAATTCTCAACTCCAGTTTTTGCGCCCACGCTACCGAAAATCCCAACACTAAAATAGAAGTAAGAATTATTTTCATAGCACTTAGGATAAGTTTTAAGCAAATATATCACCATTTGTTTAATCGCAAAATCTTTGAACAAAAGGCTTGAAAACAATCAACTTTCGACAAAATTCAGTGTACAGGGCCGTCATTAAAATGAGTATTTTTACGCTATGTTTCCTAACAAAAAGTATGCTTCTTTGTGACTTTAAAACCTAAAAGCAAAGTAGCCGAAACCTGCGGATGTAGTGGTTCAGCATTACGTCAGAAAGTTTTGGAGGCAATAGGCAATGGACAAGGGAGGCGTATTCTGAAAGCTGTCGGTACACCACCCTCTGACCACCTAATTGTAACAAGTTCAGCCCCTAATTTATGTTATGAAAACTAGAAAAACATTGATTGGCATTTTGTTAGTACTGATGGGATGCGAGCGGAAAGATATAATTGAGACGTATGTTTTCAGTGATATGACTAAAACCCAGTATTTCTTTTACAAAATTAAGCGGGAAGATAGTATTGTGGATATAAACGTAAAAGGATACATGGATGGGAGCTTGGGGTTTGGCGAGAGTATTTGTTTTGATACTACGGAGTTTAAAGCACGTAAAAGACCTCTCAATATAGTAATTTTAGATAGTGTGTACCGAAAAAACTATGCTGTTCACAGAGATTCTTTAAAAGTTAAAGGTGTAGAAGAGGGGACTCAAGTAGGTCTTATTCTTGCTTTAGAATTCATTCCCGGCACAGCCAAAAAAGGCAAAATAGAGGTCGTGTTTCGCGAGCATGGTTACGGGTTTTAAGACGTTTAATAAATGCCCCACAGGTCAATATTTTAACCGTACCTTTTTACTCCTCCGCAAAAATTTCTTTCAAGTTGGTTTCAAACCCTGCTAACACACTCGAACGAACAATGTCCTGTTCTTCAGCCGAAGAAAACAGGCGGTATTTTTCGTTTTCGAGTACATATACCAAAACCACTTCATTGCAAGGGTCTACAATCCAGTATTCCTGCACGCCAAAACGCTCATAATCTTCTTTTTTTTCAATGTAATCACGCGCTACGGAGCCTTTTGAAACCACTTCCACAATCAACGCGGGCGCACCTTCAATGGCGCTTTCTCCCACTATCTGTGCCTGATCTTGGGCAATAAACACTAAATCAGGCTGGCATACCTCACCTTGGGCAAAGTGGACATCAATGGGCGCAAAAAGCACTTCTCCCAATCGATTGGAAATCACAAAATAGTCTAAAAGTCTAAACAATCGTTTAGAAATCCGTTGGTGTTGAGGTTTGGGGGCAGGTGACATATCAATCAGATTAAAATGACGCAATTCGTACCGCGATTCGGGCGGTAGCTCTCTGCGCATTCGTTCATACGTCCAACGTTCGGTACTGACAATGGTAGCCATAGCTTCAACGGGTCTTCTATGCAAGTTAATCAAAATCAAATCATAATCAGAAAGCTACGGCAATTTTCCGTAATTTTGCAGCCCGATTGGTAGCAGTCAGCCAATAGACTGTAAACAATTGACCCTAAGTAAACTGTAAACTGTGAATCGAAGATGACTTCTCACGAAATCCGCCAAGCGTTTTTAGACTTTTTTAAGAGCAAAGGACACCTTATCGTGCCGTCGGCACCGCTTGTGGCCAAAAATGACCCCACGCTCATGTTCAACAACTCGGGCATGGCGCAGTTTAAAGATGTCTTTTTGGGCAACGGCACGCCCCCAAGTAAGCGTATCGCCGACACCCAGAAATGTCTGCGCGTGAGCGGCAAACACAACGACCTCGAAGATGTAGGTTTTGATACTTACCACCATACCATGTTTGAGATGCTCGGCAACTGGTCGTTTGGCGATTACTTCAAAAAAGAAGCCCTTGCGTGGTCGTGGGAACTGCTCACCGAAGTTTATAAGCTGCCCAAAGAGCGCATTTACGTATCGGTTTTTAAAGGCGACGAAAAAGACGGCGTTCCTTTTGACCAAGAGGCCTGGGATATTTGGAAAGAAATGGTGGGCGAAGACCGCATCATTTTAGGCAATAAAAAAGACAACTTCTGGGAAATGGGCGACACAGGCCCCTGCGGCCCCTGCTCAGAAATCCACATCGACCTCCGCGACCAAGCCGAAGTAGATGCTAAGTCGGGTAAAGAACTCGTCAACGCCGACCACCCGCAAGTGGTGGAAATTTGGAATAACGTATTTATGCAGTTTGAGCGTAAAGCCGACGGCTCTTTGATTACGCTCCCTGCCAAACACGTCGATACTGGCATGGGCTTTGAGCGCCTTTGCATAGCTATTCAGGGCAAAAAATCAAACTACGACACCGATATTTTCCAAAATACCATTCAGGTCATTGAGAAAATGTGCGGTAAAAAATACGGTGTGAACGGTACACTCAACACGACCGATTATACCGACATCGCCATGCGCGTCATTGCCGACCACCTGCGCGCCGTGAGCTTCGCCATTGCCGACGGGCAGTTGCCTTCCAACGCCAAAGCGGGCTACGTCATTCGTCGTATTTTGCGCCGGGCTATTCGCTATGGGTACTCCTATTTGGGCTTCACCGAGCCGTTTATGAGTCAGTTGGTACCAGTACTGGCTGAGCAGTTTAAGGATGTTTTTCCCGAACTAAAAGCACAGGAAGACTTCGTAACCCGCGTGGTAAATGAAGAAGAAAAGAGCTTTTTGCGTACGTTGGAAGCAGGTATCAAACGCTTTGAACTCATCAGCGCGCAAACCCCCTCGGGGGGAATCATCAACGGGGAAACGGTTTTTGAATTATCCGACACGTTTGGTTTTCCGGTA
>JAIXPV010000246.1 GCA_027486105.1 Runella sp.
ATGTAAATAAAGTAATTTGAATGATAATATCAAAAAAATGATAAAAAAATTTTGCAAAACCTTCTTTGCCGATACCAAAAATGAGGAAAGTACAAATTTTAATAAAATTAAAAATGCCGTTTTTGCCTTTTACGGTAAAGAAAGATTGTAGCTTACTCGTACAACTGATTCACATCAGCATCTGCCAATTCGATGAAGAATTGTCCTAATTTTTGGGTCAAGTCGGTATAAAAACGCGCGCCTTTCTCGGCGGTGGCCTCTTGGGGATTCCCGATGCCCGTATCTTCCGTTACCTGACTCCATTTGCGCTCGGCCCAGGCCCAGCCTTCGCGCATGGCGCTGATGTTTGTTTTTTTGGCGTGCCCCTTGCCCGCTTCTCCCAACGGGAGCACCAGTTCAGGATGCAGGTGCAGCAGCAGGCTGGTTTCGGTTTCGTCGGCATGGTCGCCAGGGTTTGCAAAATACGTCGAACCGTCCAAGGCTTTGAACCAAAAACAAGTGCTTATCCATAGTTCAGGAAATTGCGCCCCTACTTCCCTCACCATCTGTTTGAAATCGTTGCCGCCGTGGCTGTTGAAAATCAGCAGTTTTTTAATACCGCTTCGAGCCACAACTTCGGCCAAATCGCGTAGGATGGCCATTTGCGTGCTCGGGTAGAGGTTCATGCACAGCCTGATGTCGGCTTGGCCCGTATTAACCCCAAACGGAATCGTGGGCAACACTAGCACTTTACGACCCGCCTCCCACGCCAAACGCGCCGCTTCAGTGGCCAGCGCGTCGGCTTCGTAGTTGTCGGTGGCGTAGGGCAAGTGATAATTGTGGGCTTCAGTAGCCCCCCACGGCAAAACGGCTGCCTCGTAGTCGGTCATTTTTACGGCTTTCCAGTGGGTTTCGGCAAGAAGGTAAGGTCGAGACATCGTTCTATTTGTTGATTATAGAACTAAGAAGTAAAACACATCGGTTGATTTACTAATTTTGCGCGCTAAAATTCTTTTTTTTAAAGATTTCCTTTACAAACGACCCCCTCGTTGTATTTGGGCAATCGTAAATCATCGCATCAAATGTGGTTTTTGGGCTGGTTGGGGCGTTTGCCTCTGGCGTTTTTATATAAATTATCCGACGTTTTTTACGTCCTGATTTATTACGTAGTCGGTTATCGCAAAAAACTTGTTACTAAACATTTAACGGAGTCGTTTCCCGAAAAAACACCTAAAGAGATTAAGGCAATTAGAAAGCAGTTTTATCAATTGCTGGCCGACTTATTCGTTGAAACCCTCAAACTGCCGTATTTAAGTCCCGAAGAGATTCAGGAGCGGGTACAGATTGAGAACTTTGAGTTAATCAAAAACTACGTAGACCAAGGGCAGTCTTTTCTGTCATTCAGTGCCCACATTGCCAACTGGGAATGGGTACCAGGGGCTTTGACTACGCGCGGCATTCCGGTAGATGTGGTGTACAAAACCCTGACAAACAAGCAGTCAGACGAGTTTATGATAAAAGTGCGCTCTTCGTTTGGGGTATATCCTATTCCGATGCAACGTTTGATGCGTGAAATTGTGGCACGCCGAAAAATCATTCGTACCACGGGCCTCGTGGCCGACCAATCCCCCCACGAACCCGAACACGCCCATTGGCTACCATTTTTAAACCGAGAAACGGGCTTCTTTCCAGGTACCGAAAAAATAGCCCGTACCACCAAAATGCCCGTCGTATTTGGCGAAATGTACCGCAAAAGTCGGGGGTATTATATTGTTTTGTTCCACTCCGTAGCCGAACCCCCGTACGACGATTTGCCCGAAGGTGCCATTACTAATTCCTACAAAAATCTGTTGGAAGCCGCTATTCAGCGCCACCCCGCCGAGTGGTTGTGGTCGCACAACCGTTGGAAGCACAAAAAGGAGAAGTTTGTAAAATCGTAGCGAACTCCAATTTTACATCTCTAAAGTTCGTCCAAACACAGTCTTTTGACGGCGGCTTGGGCAATTTCTCGCAGGTGCGGTAGCACCGCATTGGTATCATCGGCTCGCCAAATGAGGTATAATTGCGTAACGGCAGGCAATTTGAGAAACCGAACTCCCAACGACGATGCGCCTTCGCGGTACGAAATCGGCAATACCGACAGCCCGAGTTTTTTTTCGACCAGCCGCAAAATAGTCGCGCCGTAGTTGGAGTGATACACCACTTTGGGACGGAAGCCCTTTTCTTCAAAGATGCCGTGTAATATTTTTCCGTAATTGACGTCGAAGTCGATTTTGGGCAAAATAAACTCCTCCGTTCGGCACTGACTGATGTCTTCAAAATTGGAATCATTGAGCGGCGAATCGTTCGGCACAACCAACGCAAAATGTTCTTCAAACAACAAATCAGTCGAAAAACGTGGGTCGACGGTAATCTCCCGCGTGAAACCAACGTCGATATCGTAGTTTTTCAGGGCCTCCATCAGTTCCAATTCGGCAATTTCGGTCAATTGCACGTTGACATCTGGAAAACGCTCATGCATCATGGCCAAGGTTTCGGGCAAAATCGAATATAAAGCGGAGCCAGGATGCCCCATCCGAATCTTGCCCACGGCCCCGCTGTGAATACGGCGCGTTTGCTCGGTGATGTAGGTAAGCTGATGCTGGAGGCGGCTGATTTCGTCACGAAAATAACTCCCTGCAGCCGTCAGTTTTACGTTTCGCTTGTCCCGTTCAAAAAGCAAGACGCCCAACTCTTCTTCCAACTGCTGAATCTGCCGGCTCAAAGCGGGTTGTACAATAAACAATTTCTCCGCCGCCCGCGAAAAGTGCAGCTCCTCGGCAACACCCAGAAAATACGTAAGTTGACGAATATCCATGCTGAACAGAAAATTAGGTAGACATTAGACTTTGGACCATTGATTTTAGACACTTATACAAATTAAGCATAAATCAGTAAAAAAATAGCATTTTTGATTATTAAACGTGTTTTGTTACTTTGTTCATCGTACTCACTTTCCAATACGATTTTTAGTTGTCTTTTATGACCCTAAAACCTCTCCGCGCTTGCGGGGAGGTTTGTCGTGAGCCGGTAAAAACCCATCTAATACAATAATATGATTCAGATTGCCCATTACAGCGAAAAACACCAACAGTCCATTATTGACTTGATTTTAGGAATTCAGCAAAACGAGTTCAACATTCCCATCACCTTGGCCGACCAGCCCGATTTATTGAGCATTCCGTCGTTTTATTGCCAGAACAAAGGCGCATTTTGGGTAGCCTTAAACAACCAACAGGTGGTCGGAACCATTGCGCTGATTGACATCGGCGACCAAATGGGCGCGATTCGTAAAATGTTTGTTCACCAAGATTTTCGGGGAAAAGAATTGGGCATTGCTACCTTGCTTTTGAATACCATGCTTACGCATTGTCGTCAACACGGCCTGACCGCGATTTATTTAGGAACCCTACCACGACTTCAGGCGGCCATGCGTTTTTACGAAAAAAACGGCTTTGTACAATTACCAAAATCAACTTTGCCCCCCCAGTTTCCCGCCATGACGCTCGACACCGTGTTTTACGAATATAAAATCGCAGGATAATAATGAACGCTACAACCACCGACTTCAACATTCGCCCCGCTCAATGGTCCGATGCTCCCGCATTGCGCGATTTGATGGAGAAAACCTTCGTTGATACCTACGCGAGCTACAACACACCCGCCAACATGCAAATGTATACCTCAACGCGGTTTGGGTTGGCCCAAGTTCAGCTCGAATTACGAGACGAAAATGTCCATTATTTGATTGTTGAAAAGCAAAGCGAGTTGATTGGTTTTGCCAAACTCGTTCAAAACCATTCGGCAAAAGGGTTAGAAAATAAAAAAGCGTTGGAAATTGAAAGAATTTATTTGGACAAGGCCTACCACGGCCAACAATTAGGCGCGCAACTCATGCAAGCTTGCCTAGAATGGGCCAAACAAAGCGCCGCAGAAGTAGTCTGGCTAGGCGTTTGGGAACACAACCCTAAAGCCATTGGGTTCTACAAAAGAATGGGTTTTGAACGCTTTGGGGCGCACACTTTTACGCTCGGTACCGAAGTTCAGAATGATTTTTTGATGAAGAAAGAAATATAGACATTGGTTGCGGTCGGTTTTGAGAAACCTCCCGCACAGGGCAGGGTTCGGTTTTGAGAAACCGAACCCACTTGAGATGGTTTTGAGAAATCTCCCACGCGTGTTGATTCAGGGCGAATTGCCGCTAACTTGCACCAATATCGCCCAATATTACCCTATCGGAAATTCCGAATCAAAATACCCCGCAAAACGCCACAATTCCTGAATTTCTTCGCGACGAACTGGGTAAGGTGCATAGCGCTCGTTGAGCGACTTAAGCACCAGTACCCCTTTGTCTTCCAAGTAGTTAAATACTTTTTTTAGCACAACGCCTTCATCTTTGGTCACCACGAGGCAGATGGTACCGTTTTTGACGCCGTCCCATTGGTCAATGTACTCTCCAAACACCACCGAGCCTTCGCGCAGGGGCGGCATCGAATCTCCTTCGTACGGAAATGCCCGGTACTTACGGTCACGCGATAAGAAAGGCACCTGAAACGCCGGCAAGCGGTTGATGTAGTCAATGTCGCCGTAGCCTTCGGCGTAACCCCCCATGGCCCTAACGGGTACAAACTCGATATTTTCGCGGTTTTGGGGGTCAACGGTGGTTACCAATACCCGCAGCAGATCGGCGTTGGTCGATAACGGGCGCGTATCATTACGTAAATCCTTACGCAAAAACCCGTCGATAGGAATATCGAAAAACGTAGCCAGACGAATTAAATCTTCAAAACTAGGCTCTGCTCTGCCCAATTCATACGCCGCCAAGGTAGATTTTTTTATCCCTAACTCATCGGCTAAGCGCTGTTGAGACACCTTCCCCTCAAGTTTACTCCGCAGATAAGAAAGATTTTGAGCAAAATTATTCACTTTTTCTTGCATATAATTTACATTACGAGTAATATTTGCAACTAAAATACATTTTTTTTAACCAAAAAACAAATGAAGCACCCTTTTATTCCTTTATATACCAATACAGCATCCCTAACTGATTGTCACTCATGAACTTTTATTTTCCTACCGTTTTCATCCCTTTGGTCAGCGCTACCGTTTCAGCGGGTTTTCCTTCCCCTGCCGATGATTATACCGAACTTTCTCTGGACCTCAACACCCACCTCATTGAGCGCCCCTACTCCACTTTTTGCATCCGCGTGCGCGGCAATTCGATGGAAGGAGCACGCGTATACGATGGCGACATTTTGCTCGTAGACCGCTCACTAAGCGCCCAAAACGGAAGCATTATCATCGGGATTTTGGACGGCGAATTTACGGTCAAACGCTTACGTATGGAACATGGACAAACTTTTTTATTGCCTGAGCATCCTTCCTACGACCCAGTTACCGTTACCGAAGCCAATGACTTTAAGGTTTGGGGAGTTGTTACGTACATCATCCACAAAACTCAAAAGCAATAGGATGTACGCGCTCATCGATTGCAACAATTTTTACGCCTCCTGTGAGCGGCTTTTTCAACCTAAACTGGAAAAAAAGCCCATCGTGGTTTTGTCCAACAACGACGGCTGTATCATCGCCCGTTCTGACGAGGCCAAGACTTTAAATATCCCAATGGGTGTGCCACTTTACCAAATCGAATCATTGATTAAACAACACCAAGTCAAAGTCTTTTCCTCCAATTACGCACTTTACGGCGACCTTTCCAACCGCGTCATGCAAAGCCTTCATGCACTCGTACCCCAATTGGAAGTATATTCTATTGACGAAGCCTTTTTGGATTTACACCAAATACCCTACCATGATTTATACGTATTTGGTCAGGAGATTAGGCAAACGATTCGACAATGGACGGGCATCCCCGTTACGCTGGGAATTGCTCCCACAAAAACGTTGGCCAAAGCGGCCAATCGCTACGCAAAAGCGTACGCAAAAGAAGATGGGGTTTTTGTTATTGAAGACGATTTTACGGCCGACATCGCCCTCGCTGCTACACCCGTGGGGGATATTTGGGGGGTAGGCCGCCGCTACGCCCGTTTTCTGGCTGGCCACCACATCCAGACTGCCTTTGAACTCCTTCAAATGCCCGATTCATGGATTCACAAACACCTCAAAATCGTGGGTTTGCGCATGGTACGAGAATTAAGGGGCGAAATCTGCTACGGTCTAGCGCTTGAACCTCATCCCAAGAAAGGTATCTGCGTTTCGCGCTCTTTTTCAAATACCCTCACCGACTTATCCTTGATTCAGGAAGCCGTCGCAACTTATGCCGCCCGTTGCGGCGAGAAGCTGCGCAAGCAAAAGAGTTGCGCCAATCTGCTGCATTTATTCTTGTTTACCAACCCGCACCGCGAAAACGACCCGCAGTATTTTGGCTCTAAAGTACTTCATTTTCCTGCCGCCACGCACAGCAGTTTTGACTTGGTGGAAATGTCTATGAGAGCATTACAACTCATTTTCAAAGAAGGGTATCGATACAAAAAAGCAGGGGTCATGGTCAGTGGAATTGTGCCCGAAAACCATACCCAAACCGCACTTTTTGACATAAACGAACCCAAACGGCTCAAAGACCACCGCGTTTTTCAAACAGTAGACGCCCTCAATCGAAAGTTGGGTCGCGATACCATCCGCATTGCCACGCAAGGAAAAGGTTGGACCACACACCAGACTCAACGCTCTCCCTGCTACACCACGCGTTGGGAGGATTTGCTGGTTGTAGACGAACGAATTGATTTTCGAGGAAGATACATGCGAGGCCTATATTGAATCAATTGGGAACAATCAATTCCCTGAATTTACCATCTCTTCTGCAAGTATTTTTCCTAAGTAAAAGAAACTAATTTTATTTTATACACAAACAACAAATATGACATTTAAGTATATTTTTTGCGCATAAAAAACTACCTATCAGCAACTTAACTTAATTTATATACTAAAAAATAGTACATTTTATACCAAAAAAACTATCTTTGTATACAGTCAATGAGAAATTAAAAGGTTAAAATGACTTTGCCCAATCAACCTTCCTTTTACACCGTAATTGATTTTTTCTTAAAACAATTAACGATTTCCAAGGATGCAGTAGCAATACAGTATCAAAACCAACAACTTACCTATCGTGAGCTTGCCGAAAAGGTATTTATACTGTCTTCTAAAATAGCCAACATTCCAGAAAAAACCATTGTTGTAAGTGCATCCCGCTCCATCGACATGATTATTCATGTGTTGGCAATACTGCACGCTGGTAAAGCATACCTACCGCTCGATCCCTCCTACCCACTCGAACGATTAAAACAAATCATAAAAGATGCCGACGTCCGCATTGGATTATACTCAACCGATGAAGAAATCATTTTCGGACAAAAGCTTAATATCATTAATTTACTAAGTGCAGAAAAAATCCCCCCCCAACGCCCCACTCCCCCTTCCGCAGTTACGTATGTTCTTTATACTTCTGGCTCAACGGGCGTTCCTAAAGGCGTAAGTATGGGCAATGAGGCTCTAACGAACCTCATTCGATGGCAAAAAAACAACAGCCATTGTGGAGAGGGTACCAAAACACTGCAATTTTCGCCATTGGGCTTTGACGTTTCGTTTCAGGAAATATTCGCTACGCTCAGCACGGGTGGCACCTTGGTTTTAATTGCTGATGATCAGCGTTTAAACCCGTTGGGTTTGCTGGAATTCATTGCAGAGCAACGTATCAACCGCATTTTTTTGCCGTTTGTGGCGCTCCAATTATTGGCAGAAACCGCCGTCAGCAGTCAGTATTTCCCATCTTCTCTTCAGGAGGTGATAACCGCTGGTGAGCAACTCAAAATAACGCCGCAGCTGCGCGCTTTTTTCTCCGCTCTGCCCAACTGCCAACTCTTTAACCAATATGGTCCTACGGAATGCCACGTCGTAACCCAACTTGCGCTCGAGGGCCCGCCAGATTCATGGCCAGAATTGCCTTCCATCGGAACCCCCATCGACAATGTTTCCATCTTTATTCTTGACGAACAACTCAACCCAGTTGCCGACGGAACAGAAGGTGAATTGTGCATCGGCGGAGTTTGTGTGGCCGAAGGCTATTTGAACCAACCGACAATAACAGCCGAAAAATTTCAACAATGGCAGCCTCCTCAAGGCAGCCCGCTACGGATATACCGAACGGGTGACGTAGCTCGCAAAGTAGCCGAAGGCAACTTCGAATTTTTGGGGCGAAGAGATGACCAGGTCAAAATACGAGGTTATCGCATCGAACTCGGCGAAATAGAAGCCGCGCTCACTAAACTACCCAATGTGACGCAGGCGGTAGTGACCGTCAATAAAGATATTCCAAGCCAAAACCGGTTAATTGCCTACTTCACATCCGACAAACAGGAACAGGAGTTAAACCTTCGCAGCGGGCTTTCTGGCCTCTTGCCCGACTACATGATTCCGTCGGGGTTTGTGCGGATCAGCGAATTCAAGCGAACGCCCAACGGTAAGGTAGACCGAAAATCCCTACCAAAACCGTCGCTCCAACGCCCCGCATTACAAGTGCCTTACCGGAAGCCCGCCACGCTCATTGAGCAGCAAACCGTTGCGCTTTGGGAAGAGCTTTTACTGCTCGAACACCTCGGTGCCGACGATTCGTTTTTTGAACTCGGTGGCAATTCATTGTTGGCCCAAAAAACCGTGGTGCTTTTGCAACAGCGCCACGGCTATCAGTTGCCCATCACCAAACTATACCAGTTTCCTACACCATCGGGTATTTCAATTTTTTTGTCAGGAAATGAAAAAAAATTCGAGTTGCCTACTGCTCCAATTTCCAATACCACACAAAAAGACGTAGCCATTATCGGGATGGCGTGCCGCTTCCCGGGTGCCGACACCATTGATGCATTTTGGAATATTTTGGTCAACGGCCAAGAAACCGTTCGTTTTTTTACCCCCCAAGAACTCGACAAAAACATCCCCGATACCCTCAAACGGGACCCATCATACGTACCTGTCCGGGGAATCATCGACGGCATCAAAGAGTTTGATGCCGATTTTTTTGGAATCACCCCCAGAATGGCCGAAGTAATGGATCCCCAGCAGCGTATTTTCCTCGAAATCGCCTATGAAGTCTTGGAAAACACTGGTTATCTTTTAAACCACCAGAACCAATCCGTCGGGGTATTTGCTGGCTGCGGCAACAATACTTACTACTTGAACAATGTGTTTCCCAACAAAAACAAACTGGAAGCCATCGGTCAATTCCAAGTCAATACGGTTTCCGAAAAAGATTATATCGCCACCCGAACTGCCTATCAACTCAACCTGCAAGGCCCTGCCGTGGGCGTATTCTCGGCTTGTTCCACTTCCCTTTTGGCCGTGGCCGAAGCCACGGAAAGTATCCGAAGCGGAAAATGCCGCGTTGCCATAGCTGGGGAGCGAGCATCACCGCCCCCGTAGAAAGCGGTCATTTGTACCAAGAAGGGGCCATGTTTAGCCGCGACGGGCACACCCGAAGCTTCGACGCCCAAGCCACTGGAACCGTTTTTAGCGACGGCGCGGGGGCGGTTTTGCTCAAATCGCTCGACGAAGCCGAGCGCGACGGGGATTTTATTTACGCGGTTATCAAAGGAACGGGCGTCAACAACGACGGAGGAGAAAAGGGAAGTTTTACCGCTCCCAGCGCCCATGGCCAAGCCACCGCCATCGCACTGGCCCTTCGTGATGCCGCCGTCAATCCTGCTACCATCAGCTACATAGAAGCCCACGGAACCGCCACACCCATAGGCGACCCGATTGAAATAGAAGGACTTAAAATGGCGTTTGGGCCACAGGAACACGATCATTTTTGCGCCATCGGCTCCGTCAAATCCAACATTGGGCACCTCACCCACGCGGCTGGCGTAGCGGGGTTAATCAAAAC
>JAIXPV010000051.1 GCA_027486105.1 Runella sp.
AAACCGCTCTACCAACATCGACGCAAATTCGTATTCACCGTCCATGAAAATCAGGTGATTAGGAATGAATACCTCCTCAAAAATCACCATCGCTTCCTGTCCGCCGAAATTGGCATTACCCGCGTCCATGCTGCCGCCTTCCATGCTGCGCGTATCGCACGATTGCCGTCCGTAAATGTACGTAATGCCCTGCGCATCCACCGGCACCGCACCTACGATGGCGTAGTCTTTGTCTTTTTCGCCCAACCGTATCGTGGGCATCACCAGTAACCAATGTGAATTGAGACAACCCGTTTGGTGGGCTTTGGCTCCCGTGATATACACGCCTTCGGACGTGCGGCGGGTGATATGCACAAACAAATCAGGGTCGGCCTGCTCGTGCGGGGCTTTGCTGCGGTCGCCTTTGACGTCGGTCATGGCGCCACCGATGACAAAATTGCGGCGGTGCATTTCGGTCAAAAAAGCCACAAATCGCTCGTGATAGGGCGTTTTGTATTTTTTATCCACTTCAAACGTCGTTGAAAACAGCGCATTGAACGCGTCCATCCCCACGCAACGCTGAAAGCAAGTGCCCGTATTTTGCCCGAGTTTTCGCTGCATTTTGTTTTGCAGCACCAAATCCTTGGCACTCGTCGAAATGTGCAGAAAGCGGTTGATGCGCTCGCCCGTAAAAGGTGAAATGACCGACGCCAGCTCAGGCTCCCGAAGGGCCAAATCGTAGGTTTCGGCCACGGCATTCACCGACGGACGAACCATGGGATGCTCAGAGGGTTCTTCCACCAATTCCCCAAACAAATACACTTTCAGTTTGCGGCCTTTGAGGCTTTGGTAGTAGTCTTGGGAAGTTTGGATTTTGATAGTTGAAGGCATATAAGCATTTTTTAACCACAGAGAGCACTATGTGATTTTCAAACTAAAAGTGATATATAACTGATAGACTTGGAAAGTTTCGTACACTCACGAATACGAAACTTTCCAAGTCTTCGCGGGTTTACTTATTCTTCTCAAAATTCCGCAAAAACTCCTCTCGGTCCGTGATTTTAAAATCGGCATCCCATTCGTATTCCAAGCCACGGTGCAGGCCATGCTGGGCCCCGAAATAATACATTTTTTTCATGGCGGCAATGGTCTGGGCCGAATTACTTTTAATTCTTTCAGCTACCTGATTCACCGTAGTTTCCAACTCAATCAACGGCACCGATTTATTGACTAAACCAATTCGCTCGGCTTCTTTCCCCGACACGGGTTGGGCCGTAAACGACATCTCCATGGCTTTCATCAAACCTACTTTTTGCTGCAAACGCTGCGTCATGCCCCATTTAGGAGCAATGCCCCATTTGGTGTGGGTATCGCCGATTTGCGCCTCGTCGGCGGCATAGACCAAGTCGAATGCCAACATCAGTTCAGTTGCGCCCGTGTAGCAATGGCCATTTACCTGCGCGATGGTTACCTGAGGCATGGATTGAAGGGCTAAAATAAACGCAACGCCCATTTCCATCACTTCAAAATTGGAGAAATGCCCGCCCTGAATGCTTTCATTGAGGGCTTTTAAATCTACCCCCGCCGACCACGCCCGACCTGTTCCCGTGACGATGAGTACTTTGACAGAATCGTCCAAGGCTACTTTTTGGGTAGCGTCGGTAAGTTCGGCGATGAGATTGGGACTTAGGGCGTTGAGCACCGACGGGCGATTGAACGTTATGCGGGCAATGCCGTCGGCTTGCGAAAAAAGAATGTCTTGATACATGATTTCAGGAGTTAGAAGTCAGGAGTACGAATGAAGTATTTTAACGATTGCGGCCATATTGCTCGTGACTGCTTACCCACTCGTTGGCCACGATAGCCGCGCCCAGTGATAACTCACCGCACAGCACCGTTGCGGCCACAATTTCAGCTAATTTATTCACTTTTCCCGCACCGAAGCAATCCCTCATTTGCAAACACTCTTGTTGCGTAGGTAAGCCAGTTCCGCCGCCATAAGTGGCCACAATGAGGGAAGGAATCGTAACGGAGAAATAATAATCTCCGTTGGGTTTCAATTCTACATAAACGATGCCCGCTGATGATTCGGCAACGTTGGCCACGTCTTGCCCAGTGGCGATAAAAACAGCCGTGATGCCATTGGCAAAATGTGAGCCATTGCTGATGGCATTAGATAGCATTGAACCTGCATTTGAATACTGCCGCTGCTTAAACAATGCTTCACTGCTTACGTGTAAGATGCGTTGCAACAGTTCATTAGGCAGTGTAATCTCAGCTACCACGCGCTTGCCGCGCGTTTGGAGGGTGTTTAGATGGGAGTGTTTTTTGTCGGTATCCATGTTGGCCGCCATCGTAAAATGCTCCAGCCCTTCAATGTCTTGGTCAAGTACCCAATGACAGGCTCGGTGCGTGGCTTTGGTTACCATATTTTGCCCAGCGGCATCACCAGTAGAATAATTAAAGCGCAACCAATGGAGTTTTCCGACGGTATACTGCTCAATATCAATTAGTTTTCCAACTGACGTTGTTTCTTCTGCTTTGGTTTTTAAATCGTCAAAATGAGCGATTACCCATTCTCCAAACGCCTTTGAATAACGGGCATTTTTGAATACAAACAAGGGTGCGCGCTGCATGGCGTCGTCCATGACGGTGGTGGTAATGCCCCCCGCTTCGCGGCAAAGCTTCATACCACGGTTGTAACTCGCCACCAATGTGCCCTCAGTTGTGGCCAAAGGCACGTAAAAATCGCCTTGGGCGTATTCGCCGAGCACTTTTAGCGGCCCAGCGAAGCCAATGGGTACTTGCGCAACGCCCGCAAAGTTTTCGATATTGCCTTTTAGCACCGACGGCTCAAATGAATATTGCGCAAGGTGCTGAAAATCAACTCCTGTTTTCTCAGTCACAAACGTCCGACGCGCCTGTGCTATCTCGGAAGTATAATTGTCGGTCTTATCAATCGGTAGTTTTGTGTCGCTCATGGGTTAAGGGTTGGAATACCAACAAAAATACCTTTTTTCTGCCGAACAAAATAGTGAAATGATAAACCCGCCACCCACCCATTTATAAAACACAAATGCGCTCGTTTGTCAGAAAACGAGCGCATTTGTGTTGCTTAGTTTTAGGGTTATCCTATTTTTACTGAAGTCATTGAAATAGCCCCTAACATGGTTTTATCGTTGAAGAAACTTACTTTGTCTTTGTCTTCTTGCAGGCCCAAAATATACAACAGCGGCAGATAGTGTTCTGGCGTAGGAATGGACAGTTTTCCTGCTTGCCCCAAACGCTCATAATTAATCAGTGTATCATGGTCATTTTTGATAATCAGCGACTTAAAAGTTTCGTTCATTTCAACGGCCCAATCGTATCCTTTGTCGGTCAGGTGCCAGTCGAGAATGCGAAGGTTGTGGACCATGTTGCCGCTACCGATAATCAGCACACCTTTTTTGCGCAACGCCGCTAATTCTTTTGCCAGCTCATAGTGGTAGCGCGGTGGTTTGGTGTAGTCGATACTCAACTGCAAAACGGGGATATTGGCTTTGGGGTACATGTGTCGCACCACCGTCCAAGTTCCGTGGTCGAGGCCCCATTCGTGGTCGAGCCCTACCTTTGTTTTATGAATCAGCGACGCCGTTTCTTGGGCCAAAGCTGGGCTACCCAGAACGGGATATTGGACATCAAACAGCGCTTTGGGAAAGCCCCCGAAATCGTGAATTGTACGGGGAGAATTCATGGCCGTAACCTTGGTACCAGGGATATACCAGTGCGCCGACACGACCAATACCGCCGTAGGTACAGGAATTTCAGTCCCAAATTTTTTCCAGTTTTGACTGAATTCATTGTTTTCAATGCCATTCAGGGGCGAGCCGTGCCCCACAAACAACATCGGCATTAGGCTATCTTTAACGGCCAGTTGTTCGTTCCATTTATACAAATCTTTTAATGATTCCATCGCAATAGCCCCTCCCAGGGCACTTTTTATAAATTCGCTTCTTTTCATTTTTCAAATTGTAACAGATTTTGCACCTTAAAAACACGCTTATTTTTCAGCGCAAAATCAACATTACAATAAATATATGTATATACATATAAATTACAAAACAATCTCCCATTTAGTTCCTAAAATCCACTCCCGTTAAAATGAGTAAGTAGAAATCATTGCCATAAACTATTAAATAGTATACTTGAAGCAGACCATTAATATTAATCACTGATGAATTACCGAAGATTAGGAAAAACAGGATTCGACATTTCAGAAATCAGCCTCGGCACGTGGCAGGTAGGCGGCAAATGGGGCGACGATTTCAGCCACGACAACGCCGAGAAAATTCTGCACGCGGCCGTTGATGCAGGCATCAACTTTATTGACACCGCCGATGTATACGGAGCGGGAGAAAGCGAAAAAGCCGTGGGCAAGTTTGTCAAAAGCCGCACCGAGCGGATTTATGTAGCCACTAAGTGCGGACGTCAGCTCAGCCCGCACGTCAGCGAAGCGTATCAACCCGCCGTGTTGCGCAAATTCGTGGAAGATAGTCTTCAAAACATGGGCCTCGAAACCCTCGATTTGATTCAACTCCACTGCCCACCGACGGAAGTGTATTACCGCCCTGAAATCTTCGAATTGTTTGACCGACTGAAAGATGAAGGAAAGATCTTGAACTTAGGCATCAGCGTCGAAAAAGTAGAAGAAGCCCTTAAAGGCATTGAATACGAAAACGTTACGACGGTACAAATCATTTTCAACGTGTTTCGTCAGCGTCCTGCTGAGTTGTTTTTTGAACAAGCGCAGAAGCGCAACGTGGGTGTCATTGTACGCGTACCGCTGGCGAGCGGCCTACTCACCGGCAAGTTTTCCAAAAGCTCTTCTTTTACCGCTGGCGACCATCGTTTTTTTAACCGCAACGGCGAACGATTTGACAAAGGAGAGACTTTTTCGGGCATTGATTACGAAACTGGTCTTGCAGCAGTAGAAGAATTAAAAGCCGTTTTTCCAGGCTACACCAACCTCGCCCCCGTTGCACTGCGTTGGATTTTACAATTTGCGGCCGTCAGTACAATTATTCCTGGGGCCTCTAACCCCGAACAGGCAACCGCCAACTTGGAAGCCTTGCGCATCCCCGATTTGAGCGCGGAACAACTTGTGGCCGTCAACAGCATTTACGAAAAATACATCAAGCCGCAAGTGCACCACTTGTGGTAATAACGGAGCGTTTCCAAGGATTCAAAACCTTGGAAACGCCTTTAATATAGTTAGTTAACGACCAATTCATCTGTAAAAAGCCAAGCTTCTCCGCCCGTGCCATTGTGCCCAGCGGGGAGTTTGCCGTACGGAATCGCTTCTATTTTCAAGTATCTTTTTTGAATAGGCTGCTTCGACTCATAGCTCACCGTTTCTTTTACGATTCCGTCCAGTAGGGGCTTTACATCAAAGTTTTTTTCAATAAGGGTCGTAAAGGTTATGCCATCGTCAGAAGCGGAGATTTTGACGTTTTTGGGCAACAAAATCCATGATTTTGCTTCCTGAATAAAATCAATTTTTACCGAACGATACGTTGCTTTTCCGCCCATATCAACTACTGCATCAATGGGGCGCCCCGACCAACCCATCCACACCCCGTCACCAAAAGATTCTCCTCCTTTTAAGCCATCCACTAAGCCATATTCACCAGGTTTGGCGTATTGCGCATCTGGCTTACTGTTCCAAATGGTCTTTTTGGCTACGGCCTTATTTTCAACGATTTGATAACTTTGCGCATCGCGGTACTGGTTAGCTCCTCTAAACGGCGCAAACGTAATCTTGCCAGGCTTCGTTACCGTCAAAACCTCCTGCACCTTGGGCGACTGAGCGGTGGGTTTGGTGCCGTTGAGAGTGTACCGAATCACTAAGTCTTTCATCCCCAAATAACTGCGCAATGACCATGATTTCTGCGCCGAATCAAACTCTATTTTGGTATCAATCAGGCTTTTGTCTTCGGCACCGTAGGCTACTTTGAGGGCCGTCAGAATGGGATAATGCTGCTGCACTCGGGCCCGAAACTCGTCAAAATTGCGTGTACCGTTGTTCCAAAGGCTTTCGCTAAACGCCAACATTCTAGGATACAACATATATTCGGCGTTGTAGGTCGTGACGCGCTCCGTCCAGAGCGGGCACTCCGCACCCCAAACCTGAGCGCTGTTTTGTCGGTAGGCAGGGTCGCTGAGGTTATCGTATTCGTAGACTTTTTTGAGGGTCAAATTTGCGTTGGGCGAATCGAAATAATAGGGCCCTGCGTGAATAATCCTGTTGCCATTTGCCAGCGCTTTTCGACCTTCGGCTTCGCCCCGCCACACTTCCACAATGGCGTCTTTGTCGGCTCCACCCTCCAAAATCTCGTCCCACCCAATCAGCGTTTTTCCTTTGGATTGCAGGTATTTTTGAATGCGTTTTATGAAATAACTCTGCAATTCATGCTCATCTTTTAAGCCTTGGGCTTTCATCAATGCCTGACATTCGGGCGAAGCCTGCCACGCAGTTTTTGGCACTTCATCACCGCCGATGTGAATATAACGACTCGGAAACAGCGGCATAACTTCATCTAATACGTTTTGTAAAAACACGTACACGTTCTCTTTGCCAACGCAAAACACATCCCCAACCCCCCCCCAACTGTTGGGAACCACCCGTTTTTCATTGGTACAGGCCAATTCGGGATAAGCCACCAACGCCGCCACACAATGACCCGGCATCTCGATTTCGGGAATCACCGTGATGTTGCGCCGACGGGCGTATTCTACCACTTCTTTAATTTCTGTTTGGGTATAAAAACCCCCGTGTATGCTACCATCGGGCTCTTTTCGCCACGCGCCTACGGAGGTAAGTTTTGGGTATTTTTTGATTTCGATACGCCAACCTTGGTCGTCGGTTAGGTGCCAATGAAAAATATTGAGTTTATACAACGACATCAAATCCAGTTGTTTTTTGATAAAACTTACGGGAAAGAAATGCCGCGCCACGTCCATCATGTGCCCACGCCACTGAAAACTAGGCGCATCTTCAATCATCAGGCAGGGAATTTTGGCCGAAGTCGTTTTCTGAAAAGGCAACAATTGGCGCAATGACTGCACCGCCCAGAAAAACCCCTGATTGGTTTTGGCCTCAATCAAAATGCGGTCGGCAGTAATCGTGAGGCGATAGGCTTCGTCGTTTTGCAGGGAGGCATCCGATTTAAAAAAAATAAAAGGCAATGATTTGGTGTTGGGCAAGAGCTGAATTCCCGTTTGTATTTTGATCGATTCGACCAAAAAACCAATTACTTCTTCCGCTTTCACCTCAGGGGCGGTCTGAATCGCCGTGGAGGAAGTAAGGGTAAATTCACCCGTGTGGCGTTGGAGGGATTGCGGCTTGGGAATGATTGAAACTTGAGCATTGAGTTGGACCGTCAACACAATTAGTAATCTGGCAAAAATCTGCTTCATTGTTTAGTAGTATAGTTTAAAAAACAATGCGATTTTATAAAATATTTTTAATTTAAATCTATATTTTATAAAATATATTACAAATAAGAATTTTTACCAATAGAAATTAATTTCAAGCCATATAAGTACAGGAGGGTTGGTTCAAAACATCCTTTTCTATTTGTGTCATAAACACCTTACCAATTCTAAAGTAATTCATCCGATACCATGCAAAAAATTGCCTTTTTGATGAAACTCAAACCTGGTTTTGAGGAAGAATACAAGAAACGCCACGACGAAATCTGGCCGGAACTTTCGGCGGCATTGACCGAAGCAGGGGTAAGTGATTACTCTATTTATCTCGACCGCGCTACGGGTTTTCTATTTGCTGTTCAGAAGCGAACCGAAAATCATACTGCCGATGGTTTGCCCCAACTCCCCATCGTTAAAAAATGGTGGGCCTACATGGCCGATATTATGGACACTAATCCCGACAATTCGCCTGTGAGTACGTCTTTGGAGTGCGTTTTTCACATGGATTGATTCAAACACACAACATAAAATAACCTATTGTAAATCAAAACTTTCACACATGAACAATCTTCAGGAGACCCTTAACCGACGGGAGTTTTTACAAAAATCAACCTTGGCCAGCGCGGGCGTATTGGCCTCCGCTTCCGTATTTGCGAGCGGTAGTTCGGCCAAACGTAAAGTAGCGATGGTCGGTACTGGCCACCGTGGCACAAGTATGTGGGGCGTGGCTGTGGTCAAAGAATTCAGCGACGTCATTGAGTTTGTGGGGCTTTGCGACATCAACCCGGGCCGCGCCGAAACCGCCCGCAAAATGCTAAATGTGACTTGCCCGCTGTTCACTGATTTTGAAAAAATGATGCGAGAGACCAAACCTGACATCCTCATAGTCACCACTGTTGACGCCACACACGACCAATTTATCATCAAAGGCATGGAAATGGGGGCAGACATCGTGACGGAAAAACCCATGACCACCGACGAGGGTAAATGTCAGGCCATTTTGGACGCCGAAAAACGTACGGGCAAAAAAGTAACGGTGACTTTCAACTACCGTTATTCGCCACACCGCCAAAAATTATACGAACTCCTCCGCGAAGGGGCGATTGGAAAGGTGACATCGGTGGATTTTCATTGGTACCTCGATACCAGCCACGGCGCTGATTATTTCCGTCGTTGGCACCGTTTGGAAGAAAAAAGTGGCTCGCTTTGGGTTCACAAAGCCAGTCACCATTTTGACTTGTTGAACTGGTGGCTAGAATCTGAGCCCGAAAGCGTATATGCCCAAGGCGCATTGGAACACTATGGCAAAAATGGCACCATTAGAGGCACCAACTGCCGCACTTGCGCCCACAAAGCCGAGTGTAAGTTTTATTTTGATGTCACCAAAGACAAACGCCTCACCGCGCTGTATGTTGACAATGAAAAATACGACGGCTACCACCGCGACGGCTGCGTATTCAAAGAAGACATTAATATTTATGATAAAATGGCGGCCACGATTCATTACGCCAACGGCGTGAACGTGAGCTATTCTCTAACGACTTATTCGCCGTACGAAGGCTACAGAATCGCGTTCAACGGCACCAAAGGGCGTTTGGAAGCATGGGTTAAAGAATCAGGAAAAATGACGCGTGAGCCCTATGATGAACTGATGCTTTCTAAGAATTTTGGTGAAGTAGAATACATCAAAATTCCGCAAGCCGAAGGGCACGGCGGCGGCGATGCGCGCCTACGGGACAAGATTTTCCGCAATCCCAACGCAGCAGATACCTTCCGTCAATCGGCAGGAAGCCGCGACGGTGCAATGGCCATTTTGGTAGGAATCGGTGCCCGTAAAAGCATGAAAACGGGCCTACCCGTCAAAATTGCTGACCTTACCGACCTAAAACCCGTAGCAGTAAAAGCATAGTCGAAGATTTAACTTCCCGAAAGTTGATAACTTTCGGGAAGTTATTTATTTGTTATTGTCCGTTCAAATCCCAGTCGTAATCCATGTGCGTAATACTGGCTTTTTTGTCGGCTTTTACGGTTGAATATTTATTTACCCAATCAATAATGGGCATTGTCTTCGTAAAATCACCCCCATACCAAGACAAAATTTTCGATAAATCTGCCTTGTTTTTAGTGACGTTATTCTTAGTTTTATCGTTGATAAAATCCCGTCCCTGCTCATCCAACTGCTTATCCAAACGCTCCGCCACAAACGCTTCGTTGCGCAGCGGCGGGCACGATTTGGCCGCGCACACCAGCGCAAAGTGAATACGAGGCTCATCAAATTTTTTACGGATAATCCCGTGTTCGATGTTATTCAAATCCATTTTTTTTCCGCCAATGGTAATAAACTTCACGTCCCAAGGGGTATTGACAAAAGGTATCTTGATTTTGGAGCCAATGTCTTTGATGCTTGTTATACCCGGATAATTGTCCAGAATCAACTGAATCGTAAACGCATTATAGGCGTTAATCCAGTACGCCAACTGCTCATCTTTGCTCCATTTGTCGTTGGGAGCGCTCGCACTGAGCATATCTAGGTATTTTTTTAGTTCGGCGTAATCTTTTTTGAACGCAGTGTAATTGACAAAACCTTTGTCGTTTACGTGTTTTTTCAGAAGTTTGTCCCAAGCAGTGTGGTCAACAGGGGCCGCAGTAGACGTGGGCGTAGCGGTACAGCTACTAAATACTGCCATCACCAAAAAAACAATTAAAGCAAAACAGCGCATAGTTTTAAGAAGTTGAGAGTTATAATTAATATGATGTTAGTACAATGTCACAAAGCAAATAATTCACAATCAGAAGAAAACGTTTTTCAGAATCAAAACAGCATACGTTTTAGAATACATACTAAATTTTAAGCCAAAAGGATTTCCACCCGTAAAACAGCCTAAAAAATTGGGCCACTAGCTATGAATCTTGATTTAACCAAAAAAACCGCCATTGTATGCGGCAGTACACAAGGTATCGGGCGCGCATCGGCGGTAGAATTGGCCCTGATGGGTGCCAACGTAACGCTTATGGCGCGCAATGAAGCCGCATTGCAACAAACACTCAGTACGTTGGACCTGAGCAAAGGGCAAACGCACCGCTATATTGTGGCTGATTTTTCTAATCCTGAAAACGTAAAAAGCGCCATTGAAACCTATTTGGCGACGTTTCCAGAAGTCCACATTCTCATCAACAATACAGGCGGGCCAACGGGCGGGCCCATCATTGATGCGGCTCCTGAGCAGTTTATAAAGACCTTTGAAATGCACCTCGTCAATAATCAGATATTAGCACAAGCGATGGTGCCAGCCATGAAAAATGCGGGTTTCGGGCGCATTGTCAACATCATTTCGACGTCGGTCAAACAGCCAATTGTTGGGTTGGGGGTTTCAAATACCATCCGCTGGGCCGTGGCGAGTTGGGCCAAAACACTTTCGTTGGAAATTGGCAAATTCGGCATTACGGTCAATAACGTTTTGCCGGGCTACACCAAAACTGGGCGTTTGGACACTGTCAATAAATTGCGGGCTGAAGCAACAGGAAAAACCATTGACGAAGTGGCAAGCCAGTTAGAATCCGAAATTCCCATTGGGCGTTTTGCCGAACCCGAAGAAGTAGCCGCCGCCGTAGCATTTCTGTGCAGCCCTGCCGCTGCTGCCATTAGTGGTATCAATATTCCCGTAGACGGCGGAAAAACGGGGTCGTTATAAACCATTTTTTATTAAACGCTAAAATCCAAATTCTATGAAACTTTCCATCGGCGATACCTACGAATACGAATTCCGTTTTTCTCAAGATGATGTTATTGCTTTTGCCCAGCTCACGGGCGACGACAATCCATTACACTTAGACCCCGAATACGCCGCCACGACGCCCTTCAAACGACCCATCATTCACGGAATGTTGGGCGCGAGTGTATTCACCAAAGTGATCGGCACAAAGTTTCCAGGCTACGGCTCCATTTACGTCGGACAAACTTTCCAGTTTCTGCGGCCGATGTTTGTGGATACCGATTACAAAGTAAAATTTACGGTCATCACGCTGAATCCCGAAAAACATACGGGTGAGATTTTGGGCGAAGTTTTTGATGTAACGACCAACAAAATCACCACCAAAGGCGTGGCTACGCTGATGCACAAGGAGAAAATCTAACGCCTACTATTTAAATGCTGCTGCTCACCCACCCCCTCATTCTCGCCTCCAACTCTCCGCGCCGTCAGCAATTGTTGCGTGAGTTGGGGTTTGATTTTACCGTTGAGGTTCGCCCCACTGATGAGCTGTTTCCCGCCGATATGCCCGCCGCCGAAGTGGCGGGGTATTTGGCAAAACACAAAGCCTCCCAATTTGAGTCAGATTTGAACGACCGCCTCGTCCTCTGCGCCGATACGATTGTAGTGGTAGACAACGTGATTCTCAACAAACCCGCCAATGCTGGCGAAGCCAAAGCCATGCTCCAGCAACTTTCAGGCCGCAGCCACGAGGTCATTACTGGCATTTGTTTGTTGAGTAGCCAAGGTTACCAAACCATTAGCGATGCTGCCAAGGTGGAGTTTAAAACCCTTACCGACGCCGAAATTGAGTATTATATTCAACACTATCGCCCTTTCGACAAAGCAGGTGCTTATGGCGTGCAAGAGTGGATTGGCATGGTAGGAATCAATCGTATTGAAGGCTCTTTTTACACCATTATGGGATTGCCCCTACACAAAGTGTACGAGCTGTTGCTACCCTTTATACACCCGTAACCGTTTATCAAAAATCTGTTTGAAACGGCTGAGTGAATATTTATTTTTGTCAAACAGCAATACGATTGATTTGGAAGCCATCAATCGTTCATCAAGAACAAAAAAGTATCATTCCTGCCATGAAAAACAAACTACCCTTTCTCTTGTGCGCGAGCCTTGTCTGGCTGGCTGGTTGTACCCCAAGCTTTTATCATTTACGCCCCGCCTCGGGCGACATCGCTTGGATTGAAGGACGTGAGGTGACACGGGTTGAGCAAAATGGGGTGGTGCTGGTGGCTTCTTACGAGTTTGAAGATCCACACCATTTGGTATTGGATG